>JAAZFF010000372.1 GCA_012511845.1 Lentisphaerota bacterium | reverse complement strand
CTTGTACACACTCTACATATATTAACCGGGAGCATTGTACAATAAAAAACAATTTTCAACAACTTATTTTCAAAATTTGCTCCGCTTTTGCCGATTAATAAAGAAAGAGAAAATCTTCGGCGATTTATAACACTTTCTAAATATTCCCTCACTTTTAAGTTGCCGGCAAGTTTTCAGCCAATCGTTGGCGCGAGTTAAGTCGAATGGTTCCATGTAACGTATTTTCTGATATTCATTCAGCAAATATTCGAACTCCTTGCTCCGCTCAGGAGATATACTTTCTTTTACACGTTCCCACCAGCTTGCCCACGGTTCATTGCTGTTTCTATATAAATGACGCGGTGCAACAGTACGCCCCAAATGCTCCATCGTCCTTGCAAGTTTCTTTCGAAGAACAGCACTTTGATGTTTCTGATCTTCAAGCTTTCTTGCATTAAATATTTTTAAACCCAAAATAATCAAAAGGGAGGAAACAGCAATTAATATTGTTGGTACAAGAATTGAAGTTTGCTTGAAAAAACTAAAAACACTTTCAAATGAATCTGCCAAATAAATTAAAGGATTTGCTTCCTGCAATATATTTATAAACCGATGCCAGAAAAAGCCTGCGGTTTCCAGATACATCCTCAACTTTCCCGGATGACCAAAAGTATCAGGACGACCTGATGGCGGTGTTGTCTCGACAAGAATCCAGCATTCATTTTCAGCATCCCAGACTTCGCACCATGCATGAGCATCCCGTTCCCGGACTACCCACATGCCGGTATAAGGGTGAAGCTCTGAACAGTAGTAACCAGACACCATCATGGCAGGAATGCCGAGATTCCTGAATAATAAAGTAGTTACACTTGCAAACAGTGTACAATGTCCATGTTTATTTTCCATAAAAGAACTCAACGGCTCTTTTACGTTATATTGCATGGCGAGATGATAAGAAAAATTGTTCTGGAAGTGATAGCCAACAGCATCAATGATTTCTTCAATAGTCATTGTCTCAGAATCGGGTAAAACATCTTGTGCCCAGCTCGACACCTCAGCTGACAAATTTGTCGGGATATCCATATAAGCCTGGTTATCAAGACGGCGCAGCGTCATATAACCCTGCTTTTCTCGTGCAGTGTCAACAAGGATGCTGTAAGCCGTCGGGCGCATATCGCCTGTTGCAGAAACTATACCATCACCGTCCCTGGAAACATCTATTCCATCAGGAACAGCTTAAGATACAGCGTTCATGGGCAGGCACAAAATTGTCAATCAGCGAACATCAGATATTTTATAATCCCAAACGGCATTATGTTTATTGTAAATCGAATTGGATTTCTCATCATTAACACTGTGATAAACCCATTTTCCGGGATCTTTTTTAAATTCATCAGACCAATCTCCTGATAAAGGAGGAGGCTCAGATTCAGAGGAACGTCCTGTCCATTGACCGTTTGAGTAAGTTTTGAAAACTGCTTCACGAAGATATTCAGGCTGATTCCGTGCCTTTATTTCCATAAGCACCCGATATTTGGAGAAAAAACCCTCTCCGGGTGAGCCTAAAGAAAGCATAGTACTGCTCCGCAGGAAATTCTGTTTGTAACGCGGCTTGAATCCTGAATTTTTGTAAAAAGTGTCTCTTGAAAACATCCCTAAATTTATCACGGAAGGCAAAAGAGCTGCCGTCAGAGAAAACCATACAATAAGTACAGCCACCCGTGAAACGAGTTCATGAGGTGTGAATTTACGTCTTTTATCATAAATTGCCCTGCGAAGCTGATCTGATAAAAGAAGCAGTGCAAAGGCAGGCAGAAAGACAGCAGCTGAAAAATTAAAATCGCTGCTTCGATGTAAATTAAAAGAAAGAATGCCAAGCATTGGAATTATAGAAATCGCTGCACTTGTGAAAGCTCCCTTCTCAAGGTTGAAAAAAAGAGATGTCAAACCTGCCGCAAAAGCAAATGTAGCAATTCTGTCAAATGTTCTCGTTACTGTCTGGGCAATGAAACTGCCTCCCGTAAAGCCGAGACGTTCCACATTAGCTGACAGACATAGAATTAAAACAATCACATAAGTCCATATTTTTGAACGGGATGTGTTTGGCATCATTCCCGGAAAGACTATTGATAATGCAACAATAAGTGACGTCAGAATCAAAAGATTTTGAGAACCGGTACTGCAATAAAAATAAGAGACCCAAACCAGGGAAAGACCGGACAGCAGCAGCACAAGCCGTAATTTCATTGTATGGGAAAAATTGTTCCCGATATCTGTCCCGGAAGTTCGCATTATAAAGCCGTCACCTCGCCCTTCTCAACCGACTGATAGTCTGCGCAAATGACGGCAGCGGGCATTTCAGGAGTACGTACAAATTTAGGTGGAACAACAACTATGACTTTGGTTTTTATACCCATATTTTCAAATGTGCGTATTAATTCAACCCGATGTTTATCCCAATTATTAAAAAAAAGGCAGACGCTTTCTGTTGAAATAAACTCATCAAAAAAAGAAAGTGGAAGTTCCGACATGATATCACCTCTTTTTCCTTCTACAGAAGAAAGAAGATCAAGTACATTTTCAAAATAGTCGCCTTGAAACTCATTTCTAAATCGATAAATATCAGTATTAATTGCTAGAAGTTCAAGCGTTCGTTCAGTACGTGAGATGAAATCTGTTGCAGCTGCAACGAGAGACAAAGTTGCCTCCAAGGCACGATCCGGGAAAAACCCGGACTCGGGAATTCTGGAGCGTCTGCAGGCTTCAACAACAAACACTGTACTTCCACGTCCCTCAGCCTGATACTCTTTTATGACAGGGTATCCCAGCCTGGCTGAAGAACGAACATGAACGTTTCTCAGCGAGTCGCCCTGACGAAATTCACGACAACCATAAAACTCCGTAGCTGAGCGAGTAATTTGGCGAGTCGAGTACATTTCAAATTGATCGAAAGAATCTTCCGGAAGTTTAAATGAAACCAGACGTGTATATGCCGGGTATACGTGCAGGAAACGTTCAGTCCAATCAGTTTTTCCCCATTTCCACAATCCTGATGGAAAGTCTGTTGTACAGCGCAGCGGAGGCAACTTGTACAGACCTCGTGATGGTACTAATCCGGTACTTTCAAGATTGATACTTTCCTTCGGAGCAAGATTGGAAATTTTTGCTTTATTTATCCCTTCATCTGTAAGAATCGGAAACCGCATTACCTCTACGCATAAATCCAGGGCAGTTCTTGAGCTTTCATTTTTTACTCTGTAATTTACAGTAAATCTTCTGCCCTTTTCCACTCGGATCGGTGCTTCCAGGGTGAAACTTGCATCAGGTCTCATGAAGCGTCCCAGCAATACTGCTGAAATGATGGCAGAAATCAAAATACAATTAAGCTTAACCATCTCAGCAGTGAAGCCTGAAAAAAACAAAACTCCAAATGGTATAACTCAAAGCCATGTTATAGCCAACAGGCGTGGTGTTATACACCCAAAAGTTACAAAATGGATCCAGTTCAAAAAAGGAAGTTTTATATTACCTTTTTTTTGTTTTCTTGCTTTTCCGCCAATATCAGGATAACAAAAACGTCGCATCCGGGCGGAACGAAGAGATTTCATCCTGGTACTGCCTCAGTATCAAGAGCGTCATTTACAACAACTTCACCCCTGAAGCCTGAATGACGCTCCCTTGAGTCTACTATCAGCCTGTGTGCGAGTACAGCAACAGCAAGCTGCTGCACATCTTCAGGTCTTACATAATCACGTCCGTTCATAAAAGCGCAAGCTTGTGAGCACCGGCGCAAATCAAGAGACCCGCGCAAGCTCGCTCCAAGTCTTACACGTCTGTCAGTTCTTGTTTTGGCAACAATTCGGACAATATAATCGAGAACTGATTGTTCTACTGCAACTCTTCTGATTTGCGTTCGAAGCTGCACCAGTTCTTCAGCACCCATGACTGCGTTAATGGAATCAATCGGTGTTGCATCAGCATGGGCTTTTAAAATATCAATCTCCTGCATCACTTCAGGGTACCCAAGAGATATTTTAAGACAGAAACGATCTAGCTGAGCTTCCGGAAGAGGAAAAGTCCCGCTGTATTCAACAGGGTTTTGAGTTGCAATTACCATAAAGGGTTTAGGTAAAGTGCTCGTTACCCCCTCTATCGAGACCTGCTGCTCCGCCATAGCTTCCAACAGGGCAGATTGCGTTCTGGGTGATGCACGGTTTATCTCATCTGCAAGAACAACATTTGCAAAAACAGGTCCTTTACGGAATGAAAAATCTCCATCAGACGCCCTGTATACCATCCCGCCGAGTATGTCGGTCGGAAGCAAGTCCGGAGTGAATTGAATTCTTGAGAAACTTGTATCGAGCGAAGCAGCCAAAGCCTTCGCCATCGTCGTCTTTCCCGTCCCAGGAGCATCCTCTACAAGCACATGCCCTTCAGCAAGAACGGCTGTCAGCAACAGCTTCAGAGCCTCCGGTTTACCGCGGATTACGCTTTCAAGATTTTGCTGCAGTTTCTTTATCAATTTTCGGGCATCAATCATACTTGAGTCATCTGCGCACTCTTCTACACTACACTGCCAGGAACAAACCAGGTTCGGCTCAAAGCAATACAGCTGGATTTATGTAATTTAACAATTTAAATAATTTCTATCCTGGCTTTTTCACGCAGTTCATCCACATAGGCAGAAAGAGCCTCTCCTCTGCGAACATGACGTAAAAAATCGCGAACTTGTCCGAAAACTTCCGACAAATTTGGCTCCGATGCTGCCTCTTCATCATTTTTAAATATAAGATGATATCCAAACTGCGTCTCAACGATATCGCTCAGTCCGTTCACAGGCAGTGAAAATGCTATTTCATCAAACTCCTTCACCATCATGCCGCGGCTGAACCAGCCCAAACTGCCGCCTGAACGCTTTCCGCTGGGACAATCGGAGTGCGCTGCTGCTTCCTGTGCAAAATCTGCTCCCTCTTCAATTCTTTTTCTGATTTGCTGAATTTTGCCTAACGCCTCAAATTTATCATCTGAGCTATCAGATTTTGGCGTAATAAGTATATGTTGTGCCAAAACCTGCTCACCTTTTCCATATTCGGAGGCATGTTCATTAAAATGCGTTTCTACGTCAGCATCTGACGGTTCAGGAACATTGGAGGTAATTTTTTCAATGAGCTTGTCAACCCGCCTCCCAACCTTTATCTGATTGCGCAGCTCTACCACATTAGTGCCGCGCTTTTTCAAAATTTCCATGAACTGTTTTTCGCCGTTCACTTCCGCTTTCATTTCTTCTATACGTGTGTCAATATCCTCTTCCGGTACCGGCACATCAAGCCTGGCTGCCTCATCAAACAACAATTTGGCACCTATTGCCTGTTGTTCGGCTTTCGCCCTGAGCACAGGAAGTTCTTTGCGGATCTGATCCTCCGTCATTCCATGTTCCACATAAAATTTGATCAACCTGTTCAGTTCATATTCAATAGCATCTTTGGGAATTTCTTGTCCGTTTACTTTAATCATTTTTTATTATTTTTGTTATTTCTAAAATTACCCTGTCCGTATATCAGTCGCGTGATGTTTTACCTCGAAAGGGTCCGATGCCACGCATCGTGTCAGGGGTCTTCAAAGAATCTGAAATGTTCAGCATTTGCTTCAAGTGAGGTATTTGTTCAATCATTGAACGGGCATCATCCTTGCCGTGCTGTATCGCTAAATTAAGAGAGTTGCGTGCCCGGGGAATATCATTTTTAGCCATACATACTGTGGCATAGTCGATCCAGGCAGCCCAATCACCGCTATTTTCGGGGCGACCCAAATAAACAACGAGGACTCTTTCAATTGCCGGCACATCCTGCAAAAGAGAAATCGCCTGATAAATCTCTTTCAGTTGCGGACTCGACAACAGCTGCTCGTTTCGCAAATCTGCTCCTTTAAGAGTTTTAAACTCATTTGCTGCCTCCTGGGGCAGACGATTATGCAATAACAAGAATCCTATGGCAACTTTGAATTCAGGAGTCGGCACTGTTCTCTTTTTGTACGCCTCCAAAACTTCTAAAGCCTGCTGTCTGAAATCAAGGGCTAAAAGACTCTCTATAAGTTCTATCGTTTCATCTTCGCCCAGATGAATTCCAGCTGAGAATTTCCCATAAAGTTTATCGGCTGTTTTTTGGGCTGTGTGCAGTTTCCCTATTTCTTTAATCGGCAAACTCGTATTATTCGGATCGAGTTCTTTGAGCTTATTAAGCAAAGCAAGCGATTCTTCCAGTCGTCTTTGAGGTAAATACACTTTTTGAATCATGTTCATCGTCCCCTCAGGGCTGTAAACATAGAGAGCCAGCGCATCCTGAAAAGCTTTTTCAGATTCCTTGAACATGCCTCGCGTTGCATAAGTTCCTGCAATTGCATTTCTGAGTTTGGAGAATGACTTCCTTGCCGGCATATCGCGGGCAAATTTAGGGTTGTCGCGCAACCTCCGGATATACCAGTCCCAGAAATCCATATCATTTGTAACAGTTTTGGCACTATAGTTCGTCTTGTCTTTATTAAGTTTTAAAATCAGCCCATGGGGTGTCAAATATGGATACATCCACAGTATGGGATAACTTTCTTCTACATAAAATTCGTGACGATCATTATTGTTTTTGAAAATCATTTCGGTAATAACGCCGTTAATTTCCATCACCGCCTGAGCACCTGTTACCTGTACGCCTCCTCCCGGACGAAATTCAATTCCCCCGATATTGGGGCGGCGCCCCGCCTGTACATCGCTCACATAAATCTGAAACGCCGTGGAATTATCTATTTCTGTAGGCATCCAAATCTGATCGGCATAAAGATTCCTCATCGTATCAAGATACGTGACATCCGCAAGGGCATTCTGTGTTATCAGAAAAACATCAGGTCTTACCCGGGCAGAGTAAATCATGTATGTCGGCACGAAGCGTCCGGGATCGGTGCCGCCGAAGAATATCGCATCTTGTGACATTTCCGGAGGATAGGATGGATTGGGCAAAGGCTCTTCATCGCGATCCAGCTCCTCTATTATGGCTTCAGCTCCACGGAGCTGGTAATTTCCATACTGCCAACCGAAGTTATGACCGAGCTGATCGGCACAACTGATTTTGTCTACCAGATCATAATTAAAATAGTTTTCCCGAATCGGTATAAGCGGTACGGCAAGAACAACTGCCAGAGCCAGATGGCTAAGTCGTTTAAATCGTGAAAACTCAACTATCGAGTACACTATTCCATAACCGATCCATACTGCAAAAATTGCATGTGAGGAAATGAATTTTACTTTCTGTATAAAATTGTCCTGGATGTCGTATTTCGGCTTTGCAAGAGCGATCAGGAGCAGACTCATCATCAGGAAGCCGGCAACTGTGGCAATGTGCCAACGCTGGGTTAATTCATCAATCCGAAGTTTAAAAGTAATTTTCCTTTTGCCGTACATCGCAATGACCTGGAAAAATACAATCACACACCAAATTATAAATACGAAAAGTGTGAGAGACACATTTTTAAATGCGAACCACTTAGATTGAGGATCCACATCGATTGCATCAAGGAAAATTTCTGCCGCAGCATTGGAAAAGCCTAAAGCTGCAAACAGGAAAACACCGACGAGCGCAAGAGCACAGGCACCGGAAACTATCCTGCTTGAAATAGTGCTGCCTTCTGATGGCAGCGCCATTCTGTATAAACGCAAAATTTGATTGAAGATTATTCCCTGGACACCGAGAAACGCTATCAGGATAAGCAATCCAAGCAAGAGCTTGTCTATTCGGGCATTCTCAAAACTCAGGACAGTCAGGAGCTCATCAAGTCCTACAAGCCCAGCAACAACAACCGCTAAAATAACAGCAACGGGAAGTACGCGAAAACGACGCTTATCTATACGGATATCCCAGAGGGAAAATGGTATAAACCCGAATGGCACCAGAATTAACGTAAACTGCATACGTAAATCCTGGAAATAAGCTCCTACTTTTTTGACAAACTCGGCAGAGAAAAGCGACTCCGGGGAAAGTGGTGCAATTTGTTCATATTGCCCACGCGTTATCGCATGTTTGAATCCTTCCCAAGTCCTCGGATATCCCCAGTTCATGGGCGGATTTGTTTCTGAAGCAAGCGGCATGTAGCCGTAAAATGCCAGACCCAGCTCAACTCCCAGAATTGTCAAGGCGACTGTTTGCCCTGAAGGCAACAGAAGCCATGCCAGACCCAGGAAGACAAAATTCATTATTACATAAAAGTGAAAGCTTGAGCTTTGGGGATGCGTAAGACCAAGTAATCCTCCGCTCTTTATAAATATCCCCATCACAATAAGTATTCCCGTAACTGCAAGCGAATACCATACTCCACCATCAACACGAATTGAGAAAAACCACATTAGCCCGAGTCCGAGTAAAAAGACAGCTGTCGGCAGTCCCCAGTGAAAATGTTCACTTGCAGGCACCTTCAGGAACGCCTCAGGTATCGGCGGTGCCGGCAGCATAGCGCAGGTTATCAACATCCCCAGAGCACTAACAACGAGTATCACAATAGTTATTGCTTTGGAACTTATTTCATAATCTTTATCAAGTTCGATTTTAAAATGCGCATTGTCCTCTTTTTTACTGACCAATCCCAGAAAAACTGCTGAAGCTACAAATATCAATGTAGTAACGATTCCAAAAACATAGTAACGGGGAGGCAAAACTGCTGAACACGTTGGATCTGTCAGGTTAATTCGCGAATGTTTTGGGAATCCCGGTTGCGAAATAAGTGAGCCCAACTTCATCATTCCGATAGAAAGGAGAAAAGGTACTCCGACAAGAATAAAATCTCTGAACAGCTTGATGTTCTGCAGCATTATAGCCATTGCCAGCGGTATAATGGCAAAAAGGAGCACCTGGTAATTTGTTAACCCCAAACCGAACATGAAGGCTGTAATCCACAGCAGCTTATCAGATGACCGCTTCATCCATACGTACGTGAGCAGATATATCAGCATCAGGAAGAAGGCGTTAAGTGTGTACACTTCTACAATAGTAGCCTGCGACCACATGACGGGCGAAAATGCAAATGCCAGGCTGGCAGCAACACCGGATACCCAGCAAGTGATATCGAGAAAATTGCTGTTACTTGCGATTACTGAATCAGACTCTGTTTGAGAAAGTCCGCCGGCAACATGTTGATGCACTAAATCCGAGCTCGTTCTCGTAAGGAGCATAGCAGTGAAACCGGCTGCAAAAGCACCGAAGAAGCCCGACAGCACAGCTATAGCCCAAGCTGGATTTGGCTGCCCCATATACTTTACAAAACCAAACAATCGTGCAAAAACCCACGCACACATCGTCCATAAAGGATATCCGGGCGGATGAGGCACCCCCAGATAATCCCCTGCCACTGCCAGTTCACCGGAATCTTCCAATGTAACTGATGGCGCAACTGTTATAAAATAGATTAAAAAAGCTATCGATGTACTGGTCCAGAATGCAGCCCAGTCCATTCGTCTGAAAAAACGATTTTGCCCCGGAGAAAATTTTCCGTCTGCGAGTTCAATTTTATCCATTTTCAACTTGTGGTTCCTATTCTTCAGAATTGGAAAGCCACTCTTGCGCTGCTTTTCCTTTCGGTCTTCTTCTGAACTTGTTCCTCCAAGCCAGACGGAATACCATGAAGAAAGCCTCTCGTGCTATAGCCTTGCTCAGTTTGGAATAGCCGGCGCGCCTGTCCTCAAAAACAATCGGCACCTCCCCTATTCTCCAGCCAGACATCCATGCCATATACGAAAGCTCAATCTGGAACGAATACCCGTTGGAAAACACATTGTCCAGGTCAATACTCTCGAGAACTCTCCTGCTGAAACATTTATATCCACCTGTGGGATCAGATACAGGCAATCCTGTGATAAGCCTCACAAAAATTCCGGCAGACATACTGATAAGCAAACGGTTGAGCGGCCAGTTTATAACTCTTATCCCGCCCCGGTAGCGCGTCCCTAACACCAAATCAGCATTTTTTGCAACTTCCAGGAACTCGGGAACACATTTGGGATCATGGGAGCCGTCAGCATCCATTTCAAAAATATATTCGTAGCCTTTGGCAAGTCCCCATTTAAAACCAGTTAGATAAGCACGTCCCAGACCTGCTTTTGTTTCCCCATGGTGAACGAAAATCCGATTGTCCTCCTCTGCCATTTTATCAAGAACGGCGCCTGTGCCATCTGGAGAGTTATCGTCCACAAAGAGTATGTGTGCCTCAGGGGAAGTTTTGTGCACCGCTTCCGCTATGGGAGTCACATTATCTCTCTCGTCGTACGTCGGTATAATTATAAGTGTTTTTCCTTGCATGGCTGTAATTTTAACAAAATAAAATTTCAAACGCAACGCACTTTTCCAACTGGCGAGCCGGGCAGTGTGGAAAAGAGTGGTCAGTGGGTAGCCGATCAGGAACTGGATCGATATCGCCACCGTTATCGTTGTCGAAGCCTGCTGAGTGCTGGAGGGCGAATGTCCTCAAGAGCCGCAGACTGTAGCACGGACATTAGCCCGGTAAGCAGGGCAGTGAGCAGTGGGTAGTACTTGGACGCCGCAGACTGTAGCACGTTCACAGCGAAGCGGTACACGTTTTACGAACACGAGAACGGAAACGATTATGTCTGCGCAGCTCTATGTGAGATAATCCGGCAGTCGAGCCCTGCACTCCCGACCCTGCTCGGCTACCCTTTGCCTACTGAACACTCTTTTACCCAGTCACCACTAACACCGCACGTTTTCCTGCTGTTTTTTTTTGATTTTTATGCTACATTGGAGCTTTCGTAAATGACATACACTCAATTTTATTGTGAGAGGAAAAAATGCTGAACTTAAGGTTCCATGGAGCTGTACAGACTACAACCGGTTCGATGCACATGATCGAATACAACGGCAGGAAAATTTTGCTGGACTGTGGCTTGGTGCAGGGGAAACGTAAAGAATCATTTGAACAAAACAGAAACATCCCGTTTAAAGTCTCAGACATTGACGCTATCGTGCTGTCTCATGCACACATAGATCACTGTGGCAGGATCCCGGCACTCGTCCGCCTCGGCTTCAATGGAAAGGTATATTGCACGCCGGCTACCCGGGATCTGGCAGAAATCATGCTTTCTGACTCAGCATTTTTACAGGAAAAAGACGTTGAATATGTAAACAAGAAACGTGCCAGACAGGGCAAGGTGCTGTTTGAACTTTTATATGATCAGAATGATGTCCTGCGCACAATGAAGCTGTTCGAACCGGTTGACTACGGCGTACAAAAAGAAATTCTTCCGAATCTTAAACTGACCTTCAATGACGCAGGGCATATCCTGGGCTCTGCCACTTGTACATTAGACTATCTAAAAGACGGTAAACCGCGCCGCTTGTTATATACGGGCGATTTGGGGCAGAAAGACACACCGTTTTTAAGCAATCCTGAAGTTGTTGAAGAT
>JAAZFF010000371.1 GCA_012511845.1 Lentisphaerota bacterium | reverse complement strand
GAATTGAGAGATACCCGCAAGGTGCGTCTGCAGCTACATTGAATGAGCCGTCAGATGATTGTTCGACACCATCAAGAATTGGAACAACGTTATATTTGCATGATTTGCCGGATGGAAAAGTATCATCAATAAAAAACGTAGGACCATCCAAAGGCTCGGCATTTAGCTTTATCTGCTCCCCTCCATCAACTGAGCGGTAGAGGTTGAATACTATATTTGTCGGATCTGTGCCTAAGACTCGCCATGAAACAGTGCTGGTTCCATCTTCCTGCGGCAGAGCCACTACGCCTCGATCAAGACGCTCCATCTGCCTTGGGGGGTTGCCTGTTTCCGGCACAAGAGCCCATACGTTCACATGATGCTTCAGGGCACTTCCGGGCAAATCCCTTATGCCTCGTGCAATGCACTTTGCGTTTAGGGCAGCTCCTTCAGGTTTTGTATGTGAGCGATCGGCAAAAAGCGGTTTTATAGCGTCTTCACCCATTTCATCATAGCAGTCTGCAATTAAAGAGTTAACATCGAGAAACGGTACATTCACCTGTTCGGCAGCTTCTTTTGCCCAATCTCGCAGGCTGGCGGAGCGAATTACTTTCCCATCACGAAATAGACTTCTCGGGATGGGTGAAAATATAATCGGTTTGGCTCCTTTATCCTTGGCATCATTAGCAAATTTGCGTAAATACCAGCCGTAACTGTGAACAATATTTGTGGAACCGTTCGGCATTATTGCTTCTTTTGATTCATCACCATTACCCGGGATTGAACCGCGTGCTGCACGCCCCGGCGCAAATTCACCTGCAATTGGTCCGCCATCGTTATGACCGAATTGCATTATAACGTAGTCACCGGGCTTCAGCGACTCGCATACTTTATCCCAAAGTCCTTCCTGCATAAAAGTACGTGTACTGCGTCCACCTCGTGCCCTGTTTGCAATTGAGATTGTATCGTTGAAAAACTGTGAGAAGCTTGACCCCCATCCCCGCTGCCCCTTCGTACCTACCTGCATTGTGGAATCACCTATCAGCCACAGCGTAGGGCGAGTTGTTTCTTCCGCATTACCGGGATTTATAGCCATAAACAGCATTAATACGGCAATATGTATGGATTGATAACTGATATTTCTATACCGTTTTATTTTGCTCAGCGATTCAAGTACCCGTTTAAAGCTAGTCATATTCGCATATTCCTTTCAAGTAATTGTTACGGTGTCTGCAAAATATATCTGCAGAAAATGTGGTTATGTACCTACGTTGTTGAACCAAGATGCAGTGTGCATGGAAATAAAATATTTCTCCGTGTCTCCGCAGGATTCTGAATTCTAAAGAGCAGGCGCCTCAAAGCAGCTGCTCCGATTGCTTCGTACGAAGCAAGTATCGTTGTTAAATCGTATTTATTCACCATTGAACCGGCTGTTGAGCGATGAACCCCTGTTACTGCCACATCTCCGGGAACACTTATACCGCACTCCTCGAAATGGCGGCACAGACGCCAGCCTGCTGTCTCGCTGGCACATGCGAAAGCCGTGACTTGTTTTTCTTTTACAAGGCGCTCTGCTGCTGCAACAGATTCAGACCATTCGGCAAGATCATCTGCCATATCAACAGGGTCAACTTGAGCGGCGGACGCAATCTTGAAGCTCGTTTTAACGGAGGAAACTTCAATGGTTTTAAAAATGCACACGTTCATGTTGATGATGCACAAATATCTGCACGCTGTTACAG
>JAAZFF010000041.1 GCA_012511845.1 Lentisphaerota bacterium | reverse complement strand
GATGAGACCCCTGATTTGACATCTGTTTTCGACGACGCGAACGTGGCTGTAATTGTTGCCGGGTTAGGCAAGGGAACCGGTTCAGGTGTGCTTCCCAAAATGCTTGCAATGGCAGCTGAAAGAAATGTTGCCACCATAGTCTTTATGGTCACACCATTCCAGTTCGAAGGTATTGAACTGACCCGCAAAGCCCAGGAAGCCGAAAGCAGTGTATCAAAGTTGGGAGATATAAAAATAACGTGCAAGAATGATGAACTCTGCCCGACTGCCCCAACACTGACACTTGAAAAAGCCTTTGAAAACGCTACAAACACCCTCGTTGAAGGCATTACACTTATTTGGAAAATGACGATGATGCCAGGTTACATTAATATTGACCCGGCAACACTCGTAAAAATAATCAGGACAGGACGCGGAGCCTGTAATTTCGGGCTTGGCATAGCATCCGGTCCACAACGCGCCAAGGAAGCAGTTGATTCCCTGCTTGGTAACTACGGCATAGGACTCGCAACAAAACTTAAAGGTGCCAAGGCTGCACTTGTTGCAATTATTGGGGGAACTGATTTGAAGTTAAAGGAAATCTCTGACACCATGAAGTCTATCGCTTCCTCCCTGTCTATAGATGCTGAAATACGTATGGGAACAGTTCTTGATAAATCTCTGTCCGATGAAATCCACGTCGCAGTGCTTCTATTTCGTGAATGGAATCCGCCTTACCCTGATCTGGATTCTGAAAGTAATTGCGGCAGTGAGCCTGACAGTACTGTACAGACAATTTATACACCGCGTTCGAGTGAGCAACGTAGCACAAAAATTCAGATGCCTAATAAAAGTGCCGCAAGCCGATTCCAAAACGCAATATCAACTTGTGTAAACGGTGAAAATCTCGACCGTCCTACATATCTCAGACGCAAATAGCATATCGACCTGTAAGAGGATATAAATTAAATGAAATGGACAGTAAAAAAAATACGGGAAAGCAAGGGCAAGGAGCCTTTACCAACTATAACCGCCTACGATGCTATTACTGCACGTATGGCTGATGAAACCGGCATGCCGCTTATTCTTGTAGGCGATTCATTGGGCACTACTTCTCTAGGTTTTGAAACAACTGTACCTGTTACCATGGAAATAATGCTTCATCATACCAAAGCTGTTAGAAAAGGAGCAAAGAATTCTTTGATTGTTGCAGATTTACCGTTTCTGTCATATCAGATAAATGATGATGAAGCCATCAGAAATGCAGGACGTTTTCTCCAGGAAGCCGGCGCTGACGCTGTCAAACTTGAAGGAGGCGAAATGCGCGCCCCGCTTATAAAAAAACTGGTGGATAATGGAATTCCGGTAATGGCGCACCTGGGAGTTCTTCCCCAGTCAGTAAAAGAGAGTGGCTACGCTGCCAAAGGCAGAACTGATGAAGATTTCGAACGGCTTAAAAAGGATATTCTAGCCGTCAATAATGCCGGCGCTTTTTGCGTTGTTCTGGAATGTGTAACATCTGATGCAGCTTGCGAACTGACAAAAATTTCAACCATTCCAACGATAGGAATCGGATCGGGAAATGGTTGTGACGGACAAATAATCGTGATTTCAGATTTACTTGGCATGATAGAAGGTCCCGTACCTAAATTTGTAAAAAAATATGCGGAATTCGCTTCTACAGGAAAGAGCGCGATTGAAGATTTCATAGCAGATGTCAAGTCACGTGTCTATCCGGGAGAAGAACACACGTACAAGTAAAATCTGTTAGACAGTGTAGACGAAGAGAACTTTGTCGCATTTTAAGAATGGGAAACAAATGATTTATGTTGATATGGATGACGTTATTTGTGAATCCGGTGTAATGCTTGCACGATTTGCAAAATTGAATTACGGCAGGAACATTGATGTAGAGGAAATTTTCGATTACGACTTAAGAAAATCTTTCATGTTTGATGAGGAAACATACAGACATTACATGAAAAGTTTTCATGAAACAGAGCTTCTTGATATTCCTGAAATCCCGGGGGCAACTGATACTATACGCAAATGGCGTGAAGATGGATTGAACCCGATCGTAGTAACAGGGCGCCCTGTTTACACTAATGAAGCAACGCACCAGTGGCTGAAAAACTACGGGCTTGAAGGTATGAGTGTGTATCATGTTGATAAATACGCAACGCTCTTTAATGAGTCTGACGATCCGCTCATTACACCCTTCCCTGCTTTAGCGGAAATGAATTTTAAATTCGCTGTTGATGACGCTCCTAATGCCATACGCATGATTTCGGAAATAAACCTCTGCCCATTTGCACTTTTTTGCAGACCCTGGAATCGCACATACGAGCTTCCGCAAACACCTCAACCAAACTACAGAATTAAATCATGGGTCGAACTCGATAATATAGTCCGGAAAGTTGTAGGGTCCGGCAAGCCGGGGCAGTGATCAGTGGTTAGTGGGCAGTGGATAGCCGATCAGGAACTGGATCGATATCGCTACCGTTATCGTTGTCGTAGCCTGCTGAGTACTGGAGGGCGAATGTCCCCATGAGCCGCAGACTGCAGCACGGACATTTCTGTCTGTGCCCGCCTGCTGAGCACTGGGACCGCAAGGCTCCGTACTCGCATCGTGGCAGTTCAGCCTCCGCGTCTCCAAAGATCTGCCCACCGCCCGCATTGACAGATTTAAATGCATAGCTTTCTCCTCTGCGTGAGATATCTTTGCGGCGGTTTTGGAAAAACGCGCCCTACCTGCTTTATCAAAATCTTTGCACTTTAAGAAAAGACAGATCCGCTGCCCGCTGATCACTGGTCAGATGGCATAGTAACTTCAGCAATGTACGATGTTTTAAGCTTACAGTTTTATTGCAATTTGCGGAAAAAAGCTTTTCCAATAAATCTTTATTGTATTAGAACCTTATTTTTGGTAACTTACAGTGCGTTTTCCATAAAGCGTGGAGGGGTGGCGGAGTCCGGCTGAACGCACATGACTCGAAATCATGCATAGCGCAAGCTATCGGGGGTTCGAATCCCTCCCCCTCCGCCAAACTCTTTACAATCCAAGCCTCACCGATTTTACAACACCGGGAACTTTGGAGTTTTCAGGAAAATCGTTTTTCAATACGAGCTAAAATAGTAATTTCAGCTTTCCGACAAGCCAACTAAGCAAAAGAGCATCATGGGTATTTGTTGCATAATGTGAATTATGATACAATTCAAGTGTTTTTAACGTAGTAATAACGCACTTGAATACACATGGATAATGCTAGTTCACAGCATAGTGACGAAACAATTTTTTCTGCAAACTCAGCGAAGCCGATTATTAAGTGGGTTGGAGGGAAAACTCAACTTGTACAGGATATTGTATCACGTCTTCCTGCAGACTTTGATAGCTATGATACATATATCGAGCCATTCATCGGCGGCGGAGCATTTTTGCTGCACGTCCTTAAAAACTACCATGGTGTTAAAAATGTGGTGCTCAATGATTTAAATCGAAAATTGATCACTCTTTACCATACTGTAAAAGAAAACTCCGATGCATTAATAAAAAAACTGAAGTTTCTGGAAGCAGATTATTTGCCGCGCAATGAACCCGATCGCAAGTCTTACTTTCTCAAGATTCGTGAACAATTTAACGAATCTGAAAAATATGACGACATCAACATATCGGCGTGGTTTATTTTTCTCAACAAAACGTGCTTTAACGGATTGTACAGGGAAAACAGTAAAGGAGGTTTCAACGTCCCATTCGGCAGATATGATAATCCCATGATTTGCGATGAGAAAAACCTCAGGGCTGTTAGTTTACTTTTACAGAATGTAACAATTCTTTGTGGAGATTTCTCAGATACCCTTCAGTATGCACAAGGGAAAACTCTTTTTTATTTCGATCCTCCCTATAAACCCCTAAGTAATACCTCAAGTTTCAATTCATACTCTAAAAAAGATTTCGAAGACGAAGAGCAAATCCGACTCGGGGAGTTTTGTCGAGAAATTGATGAACTTGGGCATAAATTTATTTTAACTAATTCAGATGTAAAGGGCAAAAACCCGAATAAAGATTTCTTCGACGATCTTTATGATGGGTTTGAAATACAAAGAGTCTATGCTACTCGCTCAATAAATTCGAACCCGTCCAAACGCGGAAAATTAACAGAGTTAATGGTCTCGAATTTTTAAGTATAGTCTCAGAATTCCTTGCCTCGATGAGATTGCTCACGTGCTGCCCAGCAGCCTCAGAACACCTTACCTCGTGGAAGTTGAGATGACACTGTTTTCTTTTTTGGTTAATGCTGTGGAAGAGTGGTCTGTGGGGCAGATTGGCTTGCGTGTTATACTGTGAGGCGCGGGTAGCAGGTCCGGGTGCGAGGCACTTCCGCTTTACGTCGTGTTCAGGGACAAATACGGTATGCACCACATCCGTTGGCATCACGTGGCGCCCCGTTTGCGTCATGACTGCCGCGCGGACCGCTACGGAGAGCCGTCCCTACCCTGCGTATCCCGTTGCGCAAAGGTCCAGCAATTTCAAGCCTCTGCGCCGCATTTCCGCATTT
>JAAZFF010000370.1 GCA_012511845.1 Lentisphaerota bacterium | reverse complement strand
TGATGTCCTCTTCATCCGGGCTTGCGCTCTGGAGCGATGCCTGCAAAAGCAACGTCTTTACCGGCACAATCAGTGCTGGAGAGGCAATATACATTGAGGGAATTTCCAAGAGCCAGTCGGTAGGAGACAAACACCTTATGTGGTATTACACAGATGGTGAGGGCTCACACACCTTCACAAACACATTTACTGTTCTGAGCCAGCGCATTTTCGGAGACCTCGATTTCGATGGAGATGTAGACTCTGAAGACAAGGCATTGCATCCAACGCTTTCGAGTGAATATGGCTGGGTAATTCCCGTGAACACAAATGCCTGCCGGACTACCCAGTTGCAGACGGACATCGGCTTGCCCGGCATATATACATTAAGCTTTGAGGGTGATTCAGCATTTCGAGTGTGGCAGAGTCCGAACCCTGCCGCAAATGAAACGCCTCTGTTGATCGCCGGACAGACTGTCACCAACGGCATAGGCGGAGTGTTCTGGAACACCGGTTCGACTGCCCATGTTTATCTGCAAGCCGTTGAATCCGGCACTGCCACACTTGTTTACTCTTTTTATGGAACAGGTGAAGCCGAGGGTATAGTAAGCCGCACTTCGATGAAGCTGACGGCGGTGGATGCAAGCATCACCCACATGTACGAGATGCTGAACGTCTGCAATCGCGCACCTAATCCAAAACAAAAAACGCCGAAACGATTGTTCATTGCGACAGAACCTAACGACGATCTGGCAAAGTTCCGGGTCTCCGGCGAAGTGCACCCCGCCGCCCTTGCGGATCGCATGATGCCGGGATTGTTCAAAGGGACGACCTGCGTCGGGACGGGGTATCGGCAAAACGATGGCGAATGGGCGTTCTATGCGGCTCCATCGGCGAATGTAGAAACCTACACGATCCGGTTCGGCGTCGATGCAAACGGGGATGGAACCCTGCAGCTCAGCGAATGCGGGGCGACCACGGGCTTTTCCGTCACGGCGTTCAACAGCGCGGAGTACAACGCACAGCGCAGTGCGTTGAGTACCAACGCCAATTTGGCAAGAACGCCCTACCCCGTCGGTGCCACGCTGTTGCTTATGTTTCTGAACCAGTCTTCCTCCCTGCCTGATCCACCGGACAGCATCTCTGCAATTGATCCTGTCAACTGCTTCACCCTCGGCAGCCTGACACACAATGTGGGAGAAACCTTTGACGAGGACGGTTCAGGCATCATTTCGCGGCATTTATGGGAAGAAGGCACAAAAGCGGCGAAACGAGTTGCAGAATCTGCCGAAATTCAGGATCTTGTTAATGGTTTGCTGGCTTCCTACACAAACGAGGTGGCGAACTTTTTTGCAGCCCAGACTCATGCGTTGACATACGAATTCTCGTTCACCCACGAGAATGCACTTGTCAATTTTTCCGAAACCTCTTCCGTTTGGCATCCGATCGAATATGACTTGCATATTGCATTTGGACGTGCAGTAGTTGAATCTCTGTCCGTCTCGTGTGTTTTTGAAAAGTTACCTGGACGGGCGATTACCCTCAGGAGTCTGTCGCTTCAGGGAATTCTCAAGGATCTTTATGACTTCAACTTCGAAGACGGGAGGCTTGCACAGCAGGCCGCAAAGTTGCAGTTGGGGTGGCGTACCGATTCCGCATGGCGCACTTCCGGACGCATATTCGGCGAAAAAGTTGTGTTTCAGGCTGAGTTTGACGATTGGAGTTTCGAGTTCTAACAAATGAGGATGCAATGAATAACGTAAAGCGATACTGTAACCTTGCCGCAGCTTGTCTCGCGGCCTGTCTTCCTTTTTCGACGTCAGGGGCCGATACTTCGGACTTTGAAAGGGAACTGGCGTTCGTGACCAATAGCGTCCAGACGGTCAAGAAGGAAGGCTTGGCAGGATTTGTGTCCCTGCTTGCGGCGTACGGGGACAACAACCACACCGTCTCTATCCCGTGCGCAGTTCGAGCGGAGGCGGAGAAGGCCGACGCGCAGAGGCACCGCCTTGTCGTGGCCAAACGCGAGCTTGGAAGGATGTTTGTTTCAAGCGCACTTGAGCTCCTTCAGAGGGAAGGTTCGCGCATGTCCGATCTGGACGATGTTCTGCTGGTGCGAAAATGGCTACTGTCGGACATTGGGTTTGGCAACCTCGTCGTGAACTTCGCATTGGAGGATGTCGCATGCAAAACCATGTTTCGCATTGTTACCGACGGAACCAATGATCTGGATCGGGTGGCGAAGCGCATGGTTGAAGTGACCGAGGGGACGCCGCACTCCCGGTACTGGCATGCCGTCATGCGGCAGGAGGAGGTGTCGGCGAACATTTCCACTCGGTTTCCAGACAAGACAAACGACTGTTTCCGGGTGATGGAGATTCTGGAGTCATTGATGGAGGCTCAGCCACGTGGGTGGGCTTCTCCAATTCCGCAGACGTTAACCGAGGTCTACGACAAAGGGACGATTTTTCAGATGCCCATGCACGTTTTGACCGTGTCCTTACGGAAAAGTTCATTGGAAGCCTTTATCGAGATTCGGCGTCATTCAGACCTTCTTCCAGATGACAGGAAGGCGCTGGATGCTCTGGCAAGGAAACACGCCAGAGGGCTTATGCAGAAAACAGATAGAATAGGGGGAAGGATCGACGCTGTGTATCTTTGGGATCTCTGGCAGGGTTCACTTTCTCAGTGAAGGCTTCAAGTGCTGCAATTCTGCAATTAGGATGGCGCACTGGATCGATGCGGCGTCCAGCGGGGCGGATATTTGGAGAAAAAGTTTCATTTCAAGCAGAATTCACCAATTGGAATTACCTTTTCTAGAGGAAACACATGAAAAAAGAGTTGATTGCTGTAATTTGTTCTATCGTGTCGATGTTCGCATGTCATTCATTTGCATCTGAAATGGAAGCGGCGTTTGTGACAAATGGAATCCATGCTCTCCAAACTGTCCCGACCTGATATACATTGACACCCACCACTGACTAAAAATAGTGTCATTATAACTCCCATGAGGCAGGGAGTTCTAAACATTGCTTCTCATTTCTTATTTATAGGTCTTTCGCTTGCGGAAACTAGACGGGGTGAAACCTGTAATTTGGCGAAACACTCTTGAAAAATGTGCGTGATGTGTGAAGCCGGCAATCACAAAACTTGTTTATACGTATCAAAAACGAACTTTTTTGAACATCAAGACGTTTAAATAGAATGGAATAAACTACTGAAGCCGATGGAAAACTGTCTGCCGGCCACGATTTCCTGATATTTTAACGTTTTATGCTCAACAACAGGTCAAAATTACCCAAGTCGGGATTCACACTAATCGAACTGTCATTCGTCATGTTAATTCTGGCGCTGGTGGCTTCGTTAGCTGTTGTTCGTGTAAACGGGAAGTTGCAGAAAGCAAAGTTACAGACAGCAGAGGCTGACATCTCAGCAATCAGTGCCGCCTTTTCCGGAAACGGCATCGCCCAGGGTTATCTTGACGACATGTCGTCTATTCCCGGTTTTTCACCTGCTTTTCTGCGCATTCACAATCTTTTAAGTAAAACAAATATTGTTGCTGTGACTGTCGACAACAATGGGAAAAGCCGCCGGATATGGCTGGACGCATACGCAATGGACAACGGGATTAATGCCACTCCTCCCAATTGCGCATCGTTTCAGACATTTACCGCCTGGAATGATTCAGCAGGACGCGGCTGGCGAGGACCATACATAAAATCGGGGACAAAAACAAAAAACACAAATCCTGCCCGAATCGGACTTTTCCCTGCACGAAATGATCGCAGATGGGCAAATGATGACACTTTCGCCGAGCGTGGTTTTTATCCAGAAGGCATTCCCGATGAAGTGGCCGATTTTGTCGAAGGATTCGGCACAGCAGGCGAGCAGGCTTTGGGTGACCCATGGGGAAACCCCTATGTGATCCAGATTCCCCCTCCGGAAGCATTCAAGGGCGGCAGCCTTGCACCCGACACACTGAGATTCAAATACGCGCGCATAGTATCTGCAGGACCGGACGGCATTCTTGAAACACCCTGCTACATGACCCCTGCACTCAACACCAAAGGCGAGGATCCCCGGCTGTTTTTGAGACTCGCCGGCAGGATGGAAAACGGAGAAACAACTGCCAGGGGAGACGATATCGTTTTTTTCTTAAATCGCGAAGACATATATGAGGAACAGGAATAAAAAAGGGTTTACCCTTGTGGAGCTTATCATAGTTCTGGGCATAATTGCCGTACTGACGCACCTTGCGGTTCGTGAGGCAGGCAAGTTCTCGAACATGAACCGGCGCACACAGGCAAATCGGCAGCTGGAATCTATCCGTGATTCAATAGTCGGTAAAGATGAAAATTTCGAAACCGGATTTTTTGCAGACATGGGACGACTGCCATGCGCTGTTGAGCAGACAAATTCGAATGGAAGCGTTTTCTTCTCACTTGCTGAACTGTGGCAGAAGCCCGATGGAGCACAAGCGTATGGTGTCGTGCAAGCGGTCTCCTCGAATATTATTGAAGGAAATCCGCTGGAAAGCGATCCTGATGTTTTTGTCCCATGCGGCTGGAGGGGTCCCTACGTCAGATTGCCGCTCGGTTCCGACCGATTGAGAGATCCGTGGGGCAACCCATACGAAACTCCCGACGATGCGGGAGGGAAATACAGGCTCAGGGGCACAGGTGGAACAGACATAACAAAAGAAGGAGAGGAAATAACAATAATCGGTCATCTTGGAGCCGACGGCCTGCCCGACAAGTTGCGTACACCTTCAAATGCAGAAGCGCAGGACTGCATGATAACCAATCTTGCCCAAAGAGCTGCCTCGCTCGTTGTTGTTATAACTCCTGTCGATTCCAGTGGCAGTGTCGAGACTCTGACACAATCAAAGGTATGCGTTTACGGACCATGGGAAGAACCTGCAACAGGTGCCATAAAGGTATATGCAAGGACGGGGACAGGCGTCGGCACAGTGACCGTTGAAAACCTGAAGCCCGGTCCGCATCTTTTCAAAATAAAATATAACATGCAAAACAATTGGGCAGCGCAATACACCGTGCTGAAGCCCGGTGTCAATTATCATGCCGTAAAAATATCGGTGCCGGATATAATTTCAGCGGAGGGAGGTGACGAACCATGAGCGTTAATCCTGATATTATAATCGTGGTCGGAAGCTCATCAATTGCTTTTTTCGACACACGTTCTTCCTCTTGCCAGGTGGCAAGTCGCAGTGAAATACTCAACACTGCCGATACCATTTCTGCGATGTTCGAAAACTTGAAAGCCCGCAAATCCGGCACAGCCACAGTGTTTTCTGCTGATTTTTTCACCCAGAAAGTCCGTCTCGGCATTGCACAGGTCAGGGGACTGGCGGAAGCGGATCTTCTTTCTGTGCTTGAGTTTGAGGTGGAGCCCTTCTCAAATATTCCTCATGGACAAGGGCTGATTGCTTGCAGCCCCGATAAACAAATTGAAAATTTCAGTACGTGGAATGTGCTGCATATATCAAAGACTGAAGTTGCCGGGATTTCAAGTGTGTTGCGGAAACAAGGCATCAGGCTAATCAGCGCGGGGTACATTGATGATTCCTTCCCGTTCGGGGATGAGGAGGAGGCAAGAACCGTACTGCAGGAGAAGCTTCAAGAAATAAAGACAGGCTCTCCCCCGTTTCCCCTTTTAATCACATTGCGAACCGGATCAGTTGAAAGGCGAAGCATCAAAGTAGCTGTCACTGCCACGATTTTTATTGCTGCCGCATGTTTCTGTCATTTTTTCTTTTTCAATAACAGGCTATCATCATTACGTGAAGAATCCTGGAAGCTTGATGCGATAGCTTTCGAAATAGAAGATCTCAATACCGGTATAAGAAATTGCAAATCGAGAATTGCATCAATAGAGGCAGAAAAAACTGGGCGCGCCCGGGCAGATCAACGACTCAGCCTGCACCGTTCAGCACTGTCTACGCTTTTCAGGATACTACCCGATTCATGCGGGGATGATGTTTTTATTCAGTCTATTTCACCGGTAAATCCTTTTGAACATCGCCTGAGTGCCTTCAGTTCAGAATCTGACGGCCCATACAGCTGCATGGATGGGCTTGCGAGCGCCCTGAGCGGTTCAGGCTGGACGGTAATGCCGGAACAGGCTTCAAATATGGAATCCGCAAAGAGTCACGGTAACGCCAATTTTATGTTCAGGGTCAGTTTTTCTGAAGACCGGGTTTTAAAAGAATCTCCTTAAAAAATATTTTCCAACCATGTTGAAATTAACTAAAAAAGATCAGATTTTTCTGATGGTGCTTCCGCCGGCAGCCATACTTGTCCTGTATGTATGGCTCTGGGCATTTCCCGCCCATAGCGAATATTCGCTGCTGAAAAGCCACGTTGCGGCACTTGGAACAGAAGAGCAGCTTATCCTCCGGCGAAATGGAATTGCTGAAAAACTTGCCGTAGAAAAAAACATCTTGAGCGAAAGGGAGGAAGAGATGGCTGCTGAAGCAAAAGATGAGGCAATTGCAACGGATCGTGCTTTGCGCCTCAGACGTTTTTGCGAAGTAGTCCTTTCATCCGGTGGCAAGATCTGTACTACCGAACCGGTTGAAGAGTTTAAGGAAGGCAGCTCGACGAGGCTGGCATTCAGCCTTCTTCAGCAAACAGGCTTACCGCAGCCTATAGTCTGGAAGATTGCTGTCGAGGCATCCTTTCCGCAGATTTCAAGAATGCTTTATGAACTGAACAGGCAGAATTTGCCGGTTATTCCAGAATCATTGTCTATGAAAAATCTGGATGGAAACCTAAAAACAAAGGCATGGACGATTACAGTGTGTTTATGAAAAACAGAAACAATATATCAGCAGAACAGTATCTCAACGAGCTCTACAGTCTCAGTGAGAAAATCGGTGCATCTGATATTCATCTGACAACGGGTGAAGTGCCATATTTGCGAACAGAAGGCATACTGACACCTGTGGACGGAGCTGAAGTAATAAAGCCCGGGACTTGTGACGCTGTCGCCATATCTCTCGCTCTCAATACTATAGCACCAGGTGTTGAAAATCCGGCGGAAGAAGTACTCAAACGACTTTTTTCATCTGGTGCCATAGATGGCGCTACGACATCGCCCAACGGATACCGTTACCGCTTCAACGTCTATCGCGAAAACAACTCAACAGCTGTGGCAATGCGACGCCTGGATGACAAGTTTCTGTCGCTCAGTGAGCTGGGATTGCCGGCAAGACTTGAGGCATTTTGCGGATATCCCGATGGTCTGGTGATAGTAACAGGTCCGACCGGCTCAGGTAAAAGCACTACTCTGGCGACGCTTATAGACATGATTAACCGGAATCGAAACGGCCACATCATAACAATTGAAGATCCTGTAGAATACATTCATAAATCAGATAAATGCCTGGTGCATCAACGCCAGATCGGGCGCGATGCCACTTCTTTCAATGCAGCACTTGTAGAATCATTAAGGCAGGACCCAGACGTTATACTTGTCGGGGAAATCCGTGAAATTGAAACAATACGTACAGCAATTACAGCTGCTGAAACGGGTCATCTCGTTTTTGCAACACTTCATGCCAGCGATTGTGTCGGAGCGATAGAGCGTTTTATATCCGTATTTCCGGAAGGTGAACAGAGCAGTGTGCGCCATCAGTTGTCACTTGTTCTGCGCGGTGTTTTCGCCCAGCACCTCCTGCCTTCGGCAAAGGAAGGAGCAACACGTGTTGTGTGCGGTGAACTCCTTTTTACTACTACCGGCATTGCCAATCTGATAGCTACGGGACGCAGCCAGCAGATTTATTCTGCCCTGGAAACTGGAAGAAACGCAGGCATGCAGACAATGGAGTACGATTTGGCGCGGCTTCTTTCATTTGGGCTCATAACAGAACAGACGGCACATTCGATGTCGCGTAATCCAAACTTGCGCAGCGGATGGACGTTCGCCTCGGGGAGGGAACCGCTGTAATGAAGATACCGACAAAAGTTAATCTGGATGAGGTGCGGATCGATCCGGCATGGGCACTGAGAGTAGCCCCGGCAATTGCACTGCGCAGACTGGCACTGCCATTATGCATTATTGATGACGAACTCGTGACGGCAATGGCTGATACAGGTGATAATCAGACGATTGCCGCCATCGCCCAGGCTACCGGGAAAAAGGTACGCCCCGTGGAAGCTGAAGCCCAGCAACTCCGCCGTGCCCTTCTCAAAGTATATGGCGACACACGCAGCACTGCACCGACCGGTACTGCCGGCAGGGCTCAGACGGCAGATGATCCCGTTATGGTTGTTGACAATCTTCTGCGGGCAGCAAATCTCAGGCAGGCTTCGGACATTCATATAGATCCGGATCGCAGAGGTCTCAAGGTCCGCCTGCGTGTTGATGGCATTCTGGAAGAATTTATAAGAATCCCCACGGAGCAACAGGCAATGATCTGCAACCGCATCAAGGTTATGTGCGGGATGGACATTGCCGAGCGACGTGCCCCGCAGGATGGGGCATTTGTATGGGCGTCTTCTGCAGGAACGGAGGAACGGAGACAATTCGACGTGCGTGTAGCAACGCTGCCGGTGCGGTTTGGGGAACGTATAACGCTGCGACTTCTTGAAGCGGGAAGGGAGCGACGTACGCTGGAAGAGTTGGGAATGTCGGAAAAGCACAAGGAGCTGTTCGAGCGCATTCTCGAGCGCCCGCACGGTCTCGTGCTGCTGACGGGTCCTACGGGAAGCGGAAAGTCAACTACGCTGTACGCCGCCATAAGACACTTGCTTCGCAGGGGGCAGATGAATATCCTGACTGTTGAAGATCCCGTTGAATACGAAATAGACGATGTAGCACAGGTTGAAATAGAAAGTGGAGACAAGGTGAATTTTTCTAAAGCTCTCAGGAGCCTGCTGCGCCACGATCCAGATGTGATAATGATAGGAGAAATACGTGACGATGAATCGCTCGACACTGCCATCAAAGCATCCCTGACAGGGCATCTCGTACTCTCCACGCTCCACACCAATGAAGCAGTAAGCTCTGTAACACGACTTATTGACATGGGGCTGGCGCCTCATATGATCGCTGCCACCCTGCGACTCAGTGCTGCCCAGCGGCTCGTCCGCCGGCTATGCAATATTTGCAGGGAACCTTGCGAAATATCGGAGATTGAGGCGGCTGCAACAGGAAATCGGAACCTGGCAGGACAGACGGCATATAAACCCGGCGGATGCCTGGCATGTGCCGGACGCGGCTTTTCCGGACGGACGGGCTTGTTCGAATTCATGATTCCCGATGCCGAAATCAGTTCCATGATCGCTGCAGGTGCCCGTGAAGAAGATATAGCAGCAGCCATGAGAAGACAGGGATTTACATCTCTCGCCGGCGATGCAGCATCAAAAATGCTCGCCGGTGTAACGACTATTCAGGAAGTATTGAAAACTATAGTAATGTAATCATTTTAAACTAAATTTCAAGATGCCGGTTTTTGAGTACAAAGCTGTAACGCCCCGCGGTGTTATACAGGAATCGAGAAGAGAGGCTGCAAGCGCATCGAGCCTTGCAGAAGAGCTTCGTGGAGCAGGTTTGGCTGTTATAAGCATCACTGAAAGCACGGATAATCGTATAAAAATAGGAAAACTGCCTCCAAAGTGGCATCCGTCGTGGTTGCTCCCCATGACGTCCCTTGATGTAGAGCTGGGGCTGCAGCAGCTTTCCTCCATGCTCCGCAGCGGCGTTACCATGCTCCAGGCTCTCAAGACTATTGAAGAACAGGCGGCACGACCGCGAGCATCACTTGTCTGGAAAAATGTGCACGAAACCATTCATTCCGGAAGCGCACTTTCCGATGCGCTGAACAAACATCCAAAATTTTTTACTGCCGATATTGTACAGCTCATCAGGGTAGGTGAATTTTCCGGAGAGCTCGATGTGGTTTGTTTAAGGGCTTCGGAACGTCTGGAATCACGCCGAAACCTGAAAATGATGGTTGCTAACGCCCTTATATATCCGTGCATCGCATTGTTGATGGCTCTGGGAGTATCGGGATATCTTGTAGCTGTTGTAATTCCTAAAATATCTGAGTTTCTCGGTGCGGGTAATGTTGCCCTGCCCGCAATGACCCAGTTGCTGATGAACGCTTCTACATGGTTGCGGGCAAACGGACTTTACATAGCTGTAATGTTTGCAGCATCCATAGCAACATGGTTTGCTGTACGACTGCACTCGGCAGGCAGGGAGCTTGAAGATTACATTTTACTAAAAACCCCTGTGATAGGACGTATATTTCGCCTTTCCGGCACTGCAACATTTGCACATGGAATGGGACTGCTTATTGAAAGCGGCGTTACGTTGCTTGACTCGTTGCAAGTTGCAAGCCAAATGATGTCCAACAGGCGGCTGGGAAGGCGCATAGATGAGGCGCATGAGCGTCTGATTCAAGGCGACTCACTTGCGGCTGCACTCGAACAATCGCCGGAATTTCTGCCGATGCTTTCAAGAATGGTGGCTGTTGCAGAAACAACCGGCTCCCTCGGGTCAACTTTCAAAGAGGTTGCTCTTTTCCATGAAACCATACTGGGGATAACAATAAAGCGTCTGAGTGTAATAATTGAACCTCTGATGATCTTTATAACAGGGGGTATTGTGGGATTCGTATATGTTTCGTTTTTCATGGCACTGTTCTCCATGGCAAATATAAGTTGATTTAAAAAAGGTACAAAATGAAAAATAAAGTTGGCACACTGATATTAATTGCACTGTTGATTTCATTTCAAAACGGTATGACACAGGAGCCGGCAGACCCGACAGTTCCAAGTGACAAGGTTTCTGACGCTCTAAAGAGCCGGTTGATTGAATTTCAGGGAATATCGCTCAGAGCTCTCGTAGTAGGAGAGAAAAATGATGGCATTGCCGTGATTTCAACGTCAAGGGAGGCGGGACCCCTGTTTGCCGTAAGATCAGGCTCTTCAATAGCGCAGGAGTTAAGCGGCATCCCCATGCGCCTTTCCATAAAAAAAGTCAGTCCCCAAGGTGTTGAAATCGAAACGCCGACGATCGCAGAAGAACTGATTATCCCTGGTGAACTCAAGCCGGCACCATATTCAGAAGCCGTAACAAACGGCATGCTGCAACACATGGAATGCACGCAGCTTCCGCTCGAACAGGTGCTCAGACTGATAGCCGATCAGACAGGCGCAAACCTGTCCGCTTCAAAAGCGGCAGCAAACGAACCTGTCTCCGTTTACCTGAGAAACGTAAGTGTGGAAACTGTCGTGGAGGAGATATGCAGGGCGCGTAGTCTGTGGTTCAGGCGCGACGATGCGTCCGGCATCATCCGTGTCACTACAATGGGTGAGTATGAACAGGGGCTGACATCCTTTCGGGAAGAGCAGACGAAGAGCTTTACGCTTCTCTACCCGAATGTAATAGAGGTCGCCTCCGTAATATACGGTCTTTATCCTGACAGGGTAATGCTCTCGCTGGGAGAGTCTGAGATCCTTGATGATGAATCAAACGACATTTCAAGACGCTTCACACGCTTCAATACTATTGCAGAAAGCGGGAGCTCTTCTTTTCTGGCAATGACCCCCGGCACAAGCGGTGGTGGAACGCATGGCGGAAGCTCCGGCATATTTTCATATCGCGGCGGCAATTTGGACAGACTTGAAACGGGAAGAGGTATGGACAGGCAGTCTCGCCAAACCTTCACAGGTTTGACTTCCGAAGGCGCAAAACAGCTCACCGAAATTCTTCAATCGGGCACAAACGCCATACCTGGAGAAGTGAGTGCCTTTCAAAATAAAAATGCCAGTATTTACGTCACAGTCAGCCGTCGCAATAATATGATTATTGTAAGAACCGGCGATCCGCAGGATATGAAGGACATCACCGAGCTTATACGTCGCCTGGATATGCCTGCTCCGATGGTGTTGCTTGAGGTAAAAATCCTTCAGGTAGCACTGACTGATGCATTCAACTCCACGTTTGAGTATCTTTACACAAAAGATTTCAACACTACCGGAGGAAAACCTGTCCGCACAGTAACCGGTTTCCCGGGATTTACATCACTTGAAACTGAACCGCGCAGTGATGCAATGTCCTTCCAGTTGCTTAGCGATCATCTTGCCATGCGCATCCAGCTTATGGAGGAACAGGGAGTAGCTACAACGCTTGCCACGCCCACGCTTCTCACGGCAAACAATGAAATATCACGCCTCTTCATTGGTGAAAGACGTCCGTTTGTCAGGAACGTAACAAGCCAGACAATTGTCTCAGACTCTGCCACTATTACTTCACCCCAGGTTGAACTCGACTTTCAGGATGTTGGAACCATGTTGCTGATTACACCCAACATAAATGCCGACCGCACAGTAACACTTCGCCTGCTGCAGGAAAACTCCAAGGTGATACGAGATGGTGCATCCATACCTGTTTACAGCAGCACGGATGGAAGACTCGTTGAGAACTATCCCGTAGACATTGTATCGTCACGTAGTATCAGCGGAACTTTCAATGCAAAAGACGGACTTTATGTGGCTGTTGGCGGGTTGATCGAAGAGTCCGAAAGAGAAAAAATCAACAGGATTCCTGTTCTTGGTCGCATTCCGCTCCTGGGTTTTCTTTTCAGAAGCACTGAAAAAGAAAAAAGCCGTTCTGAGCTTATCGTGTTAATCCGTCCGCATGTAATCAACACCCCTGCTGAAGGGGAAGAAATAAGCCGCAAGCTTCTTGATCAGCTCTCGGCACACCCGGCAAAAGACGGAAGAGCAAACATCGGTATAATGATTCCCGACAGCACTTCAAACACTTCTGATGATACATCAGACGGTGTCGAAGAGAACAAATAATCTTCTTGATGCATCTGTATCGAACCGATAACGCTGTACTGCCGTTTATAAGATTGTTCCCGAAGGTTATTTTCACTACTGGTGACCGCTTTCGGCTTTTGCTCACAATAAAATCAAAACAAAACAAATTTGTCTGTTATGAAAAAAAGAAGTGGTTTCACATTAATCGAACTCGTCATGGTAATCGCCATTCTGGCAATAGTTACTGTCGTGGGTCTTACACAGTTCGGGAATCTGAAAAAGAGATCAGCTTACAAGGTTGCCATGCAAAACATCAGGCAACTTTCTTCCGCACTTCATACTTATGCATTGATAAATGAAAATTCAGCTGACTGCTTCAACAATTTTGATTCATTAATCGATTTACAAATTTCGGGAGAAGGTTCCGGAACGTACTGGACGGGACCTGCCGGAACTTTTGTCTGGGATGCTGTTGCAAATAATCCCGGCATATACAACGGCTCCTACAAGGTGCTGGCAGCGACTTATGATGCCGGCGGCGGAGGAGGAAGCACGCCGGAATTAGAGGCAGCCAAGCGGGCAAATCTGGGCATTTCCTCAGCACTTGAAGGCAAGCTCGGTATTTACTTCCTGACAGAAAAAGATGTTGAAGCATTTAATACTGCCGGCTTCGAAACGTACCTGCTCCACAACTGCAGCACCATGCAGGCTCATGGTCCGGCGAATCGTCACCCTGTTTGTGTTGGCACGCATAACGAGGAGGGGTATGCATTTGTTGAAGGAGGACCTGGTTTCAGGCCCGATATGAGTGCCTTCTATCCTACCGCCTTGCGCACCGGCAGTCCGGTAGCTGTGCTTGCACCTCTTTCAGGTTCAGGAGCAAATGTCAGCCCGAGTTCTGCGTACAGACAGTTGGGTTATGACATGGGGCTTTCAACCAACGAGATTCAAACGCTTGCCTCAATGGGCAACTCGGGCGTAGAATCAAAGTTGTTCAAGAGCATGGGTCCCCCGGGGTCAGCTCAAGGTGCAGCTGCCATGCTCGTAGTTTTTGGCATCGGTCCGTCCTCAAACTTTGTAATAGGCAGGGGCGGAATCGGCACTGAGCCTCGCTGCGAATATTACGATCGCAAAACATATCGCCGTTTCCTTGCTGTCTTCGCGCTGGCTTCAGGTGGCGCCGGCAGCACCACTGATTCCTCTGTTATCCCGGTAGGTATTCTGGATTGTGATGGAGGCACATTTAAAGACGGCATGTACACTGCTGATTGGGCTCTGTGATTTTGTGGCAGAGTCCCCACCCTCCCACAAGACGGGTGAGCTGAAGTTAGAAAACTCTTAAATTTAATACAGAAGCAAACATGATGAAAACAAGAAACAAAAATCGCGGTTTTACCCTGGTCGAACTGATCATGGTAATAGCAATACTTTCTATACTAAGCTCGCTCGCCATTTCCAAATACAGTTCGATTCAACAAAAATCAGCAAAAAAACTGTCAGCATCAAACCAGCTCAGAATCACGCAGGCTGTAGAAACATTTCTCATAGCAAATGAGGGAGGCCTCGACAAACTGGACGCCCTGATCGACTACGGTACGGCAGATGTATCTGCCCCCGCCAACACATTTAACGGTCAGTTCGCGGGCAAATATGGTGAATCGCTTAATTCGCCGTCCTCTGTTGGAGGTATTTATCGCGGACCGAAGGGTACATCGGCTACAGACGATATCTTCAGGAAAAATTCCGGGCTTTCTCCTGATCTTGCAAAGGTACTTTGTGTTTATTATCCAACTGCCGACGAAATAAAGGCACTGAAACTGCTTGGACTTGAACGTGTTACGCGTGCGTGGACGGATCCGGCAACTTCGCCTGATGACTCCAGCGTCAGGGGGGAGGACGGCTCGTATGTGATGCTGGAAAACGGTATGGATCCCTCCGCCTCATCCGCCATTATAACAAGCAATGTGGCAGGGCGGGCTCTTGCGGCGATAAACATTGCTTTCGGACATTCTGCCACCGAAATTGAAAAACGTTCTGAATATAAAAGGGGCGTCAGGATTTATCAGGAAATGGGTGCAGATGTAACAATAACTGATGAAATCAATAACTATAGTGAACCATCTGATGCTCAATCTGTGGGAGTGCTCCTGGCTTTCGGGCTCGGGGAGAGCAGCAGTATTATAGGCAGCTCCAATGGCGGCATTGCCACGGTACCCACTTGTGAATTTCTTGATAAAAAATATTACAGAAACTACATTCTCCTCATAAGACTGAACAGACCTGCTTCCGGTTATGGAACGGCGACAGCTGAATTTGCCGGCGTACTTGATCCTCTTGGCAACACGATCAAGTTCGCCAAATTCAGCATAGATTAAACGGTTCTCGTACCCGTACACGATCTGAGCAGTGATCAGTGGGCAGAGATCAGTTTGCCTGGGAGCCCTGAGCGCCTGCTCGGGTGTTGTTGCGTGATGGCATAATCGTTTCCGTTCTCGTACTCGTACACGATTTCATTGCAGTAACCCTTCCGATTTCTCATGGTCGGATTTCATTCTCGTTCTCGTGTACGTAAAACGTGGATCGCTCCGCTGTGAACGAGTACGGACTCGCCAAAGATCCGGCAAACCGGACCAGTGATCAGTGGGTAGAGTTTTCTCATGAGCGGCAGACTGTAGCACGGACATCCCTGTCTGTGCCCGCCCGCTGTGTGGTTGCTGAGCCTGAGATCCCTGAGCACCAGCTCGGGTTTGGTTGCTAGCTAGGCACTGGGACCGCGAGGCTCCGTACTCGCATCGTGGCAGTGCAGCCTCCGCGTCTCCAAAGATCTGTCCACTGTCCGCTGATCACTGCACGGCTCGCCGTGCAAAGGTAGGGCGAGTTTCTCCCGGCTACGTCCGCTAACTACGCCGGGGCAAGCCGCAAACCGCCGTGGCAGAGAGGCGGGGAACTACTGTATAAGGCGCAAGCGACCCCAGTTGTCACTGGAAGTGGAGTTTTGCCGTGAGCCGTTCCACATGGATTGCCGCTCACGTCGCCGCGGCGTCTCACCATCATCTATCGCAAGATCGAAAGAGAGTTCCGCCTCCATCGCAGGCGTTATGTCAACTACACTCCACGGGATGGCAGCTTCGACCTGGTAGCCTGTACCATCGGGACGTGCTGAAACGGCATATTTTACTCCTTCCGGTTTACGACCTTCCGGGGCATTGCGCAGGACAACGCCATCAGCGGCTTCGCGCATGGCGAGTATTATGTGACGGTCGCTGAAGCGCAGACCGCCAGAGGGGGACAGTTTGATTTCGGGCGAGATAAAAATCTCAATCGCATCGGCATTCCAGATGTTCGCACCTTCAATTGAGTTCTGCAGGGGGGTCGGATCTGTAACATCGGCAAAGAGGTAAAGATTGGCATCGTCCC
>JAAZFF010000369.1 GCA_012511845.1 Lentisphaerota bacterium | reverse complement strand
TCTTCAGCTATGAGCTCCAAAACAGTTGACCTCATTATAACAGGGTGTTCACGAAAGCTTGCATGGAACTTCTCGGGTGTGCGGTACACTGTAGGCCATACCAGAACATGCCCCCGAACACTCATCCCTGCATTCTTGTAAAAGCTCATGCAGTCCTTGGTTTTTTGCCACCCATCATTCCTGTCAGATTCAAAATGTACCCATTTGAGCTCATTTTCCAACACTACAGAATTGTAATAATTTGTGGTAACAAAACGGTACTGTTCCACATCGGCTTTATTACTGCCGAAGAAAGCATATACACGCACTGCAGTACCGAAACGAAAAGCATGAGAACGTTGTTTGATTCTAACATCGGCGCTGCTGACCGGTTTGCCGTTCTCATCTGAAACTTTAATTTCCAAATTTCCCTTTCTATACTTCTCAATCCTGCGTTCAGCTTCACGCCTCCACATGGCATCAGAAGCGCGTCCCGGATAATTCCAGTCAGGTCGTGCAATTTGAGATATATCTGCCCCTTCCGGAAACGCCAATATCAAAAGGCCGCCAACTTCTATTGTTTGCGCCTTATGCCCGAAGATACCGGTAAATGAAAGAGTACCGGGAGGGAAATCCATTTCTACAGGAGTTGTCTTTACGTAGTAACGCTTCCACTCTTTAGAGAGCATCTTGCAATCATAAAAATTATTAACTCTTCCTTTATGATATTTCCCAATACTTGAATGAAAATATGCCTGCAGAGTCGCCCCTGCACCATCGTCGACAATTTGAGGTGCCTTCTCTCCCCTTGCCCAAAAAACTGCCAGCAGAGATTCTCCCTTTTTAATCGTTTCCGTATTTCTTAACCGGAAGCTTCTATCCCAATACAAAGAAGGTTTCTCATCAATTGACAAAATAAAACTCTTCGAAAATGGAAACCCTTCCACTTCCGCATCTCGTCTTTTGATTACCTTGTCCGAGACTTTGAAGAACCTCTCCATTCCCCCACCCGACTCAATGGCAGAAAGAACAGCGTCTTCGCTGTTACACGCAATCGGGCGAGAAATACCGGCATCAGAGAATTCGTCAATCAATGATCTTGTGTATTTGTCCTGAATAGTTTCAGACGCTTGCACTGACGTTGCAGGCAAAAACAGAAGTGCCGCAAATATTATACCTGGCGCTAAACAAGTCCTCATTATCAACAATTTTATCAAGCTATTGCTTTTTCAGCTTCAACGCATATTCTGTAGGAGTCATAAACACAGCGTTTTGCTCAATCAGAAAATCAACAATCTTCTCAAACTCAGCAAAGCGTCCATCATCCCATGAAGCAGGGTGACCCTGCAAAACAAAATATTCCCGCTCGAGATTTTTGGCATATCCATTTAAAAATCGCTGTACGTCAGGCACTCCGACAGCGCCTTCAAGATTTACAGCCCAAACTCGATCAAGTATAACGAGCTTGCCTGAGTCATGGTATTTTCTACCCTTATCATCAAAGGGCTGTGGATACATGATGGTTATGATATCAGGATCATCAGTCATTACCTGCAAAGTATTTTCATCAAGACTTGCCGCAGTTACACCACCGGGAGGTCCAAAGGCAGTGAAAGAAAATCCCAGTTTTTCTTTTGCAAGTTTCTGAGATTTCGCCAGGCGTTCATGCTGTTCCTCATACGTTCTACCGGAGAATTCGTTATACCGCTTGCCGTCAACTTCATGCGTTTTATGGTCCCATCCATGAAACCAGAATTCTACATATCCAGCTTTCCGGCGTTCGGCAAACCACTCAACATAGCGAGGCGTAGCGTTTTCGAGCGTTTCGCAAAGCATGCCCAATCCGCCTTTGATTTTTTTATTTTCCAGATATTCAGCAACACGACGCCAACGAGCGTGAACATACCCCCCGCCTGTCTGCTTCAAATCATCGAATTTTAAAATTATCACAGGTGGAGTTTTTCGCGCCGGGATATCTTTTGCCGAAACATTTACAACCGGCTTACGCGGCTTCACAGGTGGCTGGGGAATTGGCTTTGCATCTTCAGCCAAACCTTCAAGAACAAAATCATCGAAATCAACAATACCGACAGCTCCCGCATACGTGTGAATCCAGATGGCAACTGCTACAGCGCTTTTCGGCATCTTGAATGTTTTCGAGTATTCCTTCCATTCACCATTGCTGTTTACTACAGGACATATCAGCGCGCTGCCTGCCAGTTTGTTATTCGCATCATAAGGCCACAAGTATGCGCCGCAAATAGAAGCTTTTGCGCGAGCTTGAAACTTCAATGTAACTTCCTGTTCAGCTGCAACAGGGAATTTTGCACTGAAAACAGAAGCGCCCGAAGGATAATAATCTGTTTTCCCCACACGAAGCCCGAGCTTGCCGCTCTTGGCTGCTTCAGGCAGGGCTTTCGATTCACCATCACTTATAGCCCAATGTTCTGTCCCTTCCTCAAATCCTGGATTTGGCAATGGATTTCCCAAAACAATCCCGACTGAAAAAGTGCAAAACAAGGTTGCTAAAAATGAAATTCTTGGAAGTTTAAAATGTGGTTTCATGTATAGGCTTTCTTCTTGAATATCAGCTAACGTATTGAACTTACTCATTATTGGATAATTACAACAGATGCATCCGGAATTTCTGTGACGTATGCCGAGATATTGTCGATAGCTATGCCTGCTGTTTCGGAGGTCTGGCGGATATTAAATTTGAATTGTCCATATCCTTCATAGTTTCCGGCAAACAAATAGGAACCTTGCGGCTCTCCATCAAGGAAGATTTCAACGCGGCGGCGAGCGTAATCAATGGTTCCGCTGAACGTTCTGAAGTCACCATCCTCGGGCAGGGCTTCAACAAGTGTAAGTTTTCTTGAAGTACCGGAACCGGCATTCATGTTGATATTTACATTGGAATTGGCTTGGATTTGGATTTCAACCGGGAATACCGGTGAGGAGACAAGGGCTATGCCAAGCCTGTAGAGTTCTTGATTTGTATAACCGCCATTGCTGATTAACCGGACATCTATCGAAAAATGTTGAATCGATCGCTCTGTAAAAGCTTTAATACCCAAACCGGCAAGTGAGGGGGTATAAACACATGACTTGCTTCCGACCTGATTAGTAGTTGAAACGAGACCATTATTATCGCCCCCTTTACCGGCATTTGCGACCACGGCAAAATCCGTTCCATAATCGTCCCATTTAGGGGAGCCGCCCTGCCCCTTGATAAGTTTTCCATCTATTCCAAGAACTGTTCCCTGGGTTCCCTCGGCGCTATATTCAGGTTCGTCGAAAGTGATTTCAACAGCAAACGACGACAAGCATAAAGCAAGGCACAAGGCAGTTGAGCAGAGGTAACTGCAGTTAATAATCCAGCGTGATGTTTTCACATATTACTCCTTATCTGTATCATGTACAATTCACAATACGACTCTCGTATCTAAACATTTTATATCATAACCGACAATTACTGTTCAGGCTTTATATACGGAACGCAAACAGCCCACTGTCTGGAGAATCGTACACGTTCACAGCGTAGCGGTACACGTTTTACGTACACGAGTACGAGAACGGAAACGATTATACACTTCCTTAGCCGCTGTGTCTCTGTGTAAGACATCTGCGCCTCTCATGCATAAGGTATGAGCGTGTTTCTCCACAAACCGCCGTGGCTGCCGAGCACTGGAACCGCAGGGCTCTGTACCTGCATTGCGTCTACCAAAAGTCGTACACGTTCACAGCGAAGCGGTACACGTTTTACGTACACGACCATGAAAAACCGAATGTTTAATGCACTGAAATCGTGTACGAGTACGAGAACGAGAACGATTCCGTCCCACCTTAGCCTCTGCGTTCTCCGCATCTCCCAAGCAAAGGTAGGGCTGGTTTCTCCGCAAACCGCCGAATGAGTTCCCTGGGAACCCCGAGCGCCTGCTCGGGTTTGAAATCCAGCACTTCCCAAGTCCGAAGTCCCGAGTCCTAGGTCAAAATCGATTTTCCCGATACCTTCGGCAATTCAGTGAACTGCCGCTGCGGCAACTGCTGACTGCAAGCAATCTCAATGCGGTCAATAGGGTCAATAGGGTCAGTCACCTGCCTTACAGCTCACCACGCAAGCCATGCAAAAACAAACACCCGGAAGATAAACTCCCGGGTGTTATGCAACCTATTGCAATACGCTACCAGAAGAGTATTGCTATAAAATTACGCCTCTTACTATTCCGTTGCTTCTTCCTGCACTGCCTCAGCTGCTTCTTCAGCCTCAGCAACGACTGCTTCTTCAGCCTCAGCAACGACTGCTTCTTCAACATCAGTCTCTGCCACCGCAACTGTTTCAGTTGCTTCTTCAACAGTATCTGAAATCTCCAAAGCAACTTCTTCTGCCGTCACTTCAGCAACTGTTTCCATATCCTCAAAGTCCTCATCAATCGGCATCAGCACATCTAACGGGTTTGCCCCATCATCTGCCACACCCTGCTCAACCGGCATCTGGCTGCTTCTTGTTGTTGCCGGAGCGAAACGCTCAGCAGCTGATTTTGTGGATCTGGTGGGGTTGAGAACTGCCATGATCGTCGTATTCGCAACAAATATGATTCCAAGAATTACAGTTCCCTTTGTAAGTACGTTACCCATCTGTGAACCAAAAATAGCTTCTGCACCACCGCCACCAAAGCTGAGCCCGAGTCCCTGTCCCTTGGAGCGCTGAATTAAAACTATGCCAATCAGCAATATGCATACAATTCCTTGTATGCCCATGAGAATCCTGATCAAAATATCCATTTGCGATTATCCTGTTGATATATTTTTATACTATTTACCTTGCGATGCCGCATTCACAATCGCAGCAAAATCAGTTGCCTTAAGTGAAGCGCCTCCGATAAGACCTCCATCTATATCCTTTTGTGCGAGCAAGCCTTTTGCGTTGTCGGGCTTCATGCTGCCGCCATATAGAATTCTTATTGCCCCGGACGTAGCTTCCCCAAACATGTCTGTGAGAATTACTCTTATGAAAGCATGTACTTCCTGAGCCTGTTCATCAGTTGCTACTTTACCTGTACCGATCGCCCATACAGGTTCGTATGCTATTACAATCTTTTCCATGTCGGCAGGAGTCAAGCCCTTGAGCCCTTCCCGAATCTGACGCTCCACAATATCATTCGTTATTCCGCTTTCACGCTCTCCAAGCGTTTCTCCGACACAAACAACGGCTACAATGCCTGCCTTCACGGCAGCTTTAGTACGCTTGTTTACAGTTTCATCTGTTTCAGCAAAATACTGGCGCCTTTCGCTGTGTCCGATAATTGCATGTGTGCAACCTGCTTCATTAAGCATCGAAGCTGATACTTCTCCGGTAAACGCTCCTGATTCTTCCCAGTGGATGTTCTGCGCTCCGACTTTAACGCATGAGCCCCTGGCAGCATTTACTACAGATCCGATAGTGAGGAATGGCGGGCATACAAGAACTTCCGGTACACCGCTTTGGCAAGCATCTGATCCATCCGGCAGCAACTCTTTTATAGCTTCTACCAATTGAGAACCCTCCGCTGACGTCATGTTCATTTTCCAGTTGCCCGCAATCAATTTGCACCGCGACATTTTGTAACCCCTTATAATATTGTAATTGTTAAAAAAGAAGAACGAGATTATGCCTTTTCTTTCTCCTTTTGTCAATAATTCAACCTTGATTTTCCTCATCAAGCAGAAGCTTGTACTCCACTGAATCTAAAAGTGCCTGCCAGGACGCCTCTATTATATTGGGAGATACTCCTACCGTCCCCCAGCTCTTGCTCCCGTCAGTCGATTCTATCAATACACGTGTTGTAGCCGCTGTAGCATCCTTGGGATCAAGAATCCTGACACGAAAGTCTGACAAAGTCACATCAGATATGGTCGGATAAAACCGTGCAAGAGCTTTGCGCAATGCAATATCAAGTGCTTCAACAGGACCTTCTGCCTCACCTACCGTATGCTCCGTTTCGCCATTTACATTAAGTTTTACAGTCGCTTCGCTCATGCAAATCTTATTTTCGCCGCGTTTCTCAATAATGACGCGGAATGAATCGAGATTAAAGAACGGTTTGTGTTTGTTGAGAGCTTTCTGGGCAAGAAGTTTGAACGAGCCGTCAGCTGATTCAAATGTATACCCATCCCCTTCCCTTACTTTCAGCTCAGCAAGAATCTCTCTTACCTCTTCCTTCGTTACATTATCGTATTCACGTCCAAGCTGTCTTAGCCTGTGCACCACGTTTGCACCACCGGCAAGTTCGCTTAGTATGATCTGGCGGGAATTGCCCACACTTTCAGGCGTAATGTGCTCAAAGGAAAGCGGATTTCGCTGAACACCCGCCACATGTGCCCCGCCCTTGTGGCTGAAAGCAGTTTCTCCTACAAATGGTGCCCGGATATCCGGGCGCTGATTCACCAGATCATCAACATAAAGTGAAAGGGAGCTCAGGCTGGATAATTTGCCCTCAGCAATACATTTGCGCCCCATTTTCAGCTCAAGTGTTGGCATAATCGTCGTCAGGTTCGCATTTCCCGTACGCTCACCATATCCGTTCATGCATCCCTGCACCTGGAGCGCACCTGCTCTTACAGCTGCTATTGAATTCGCTGCACCCAAACCGCAATCATTGTGCGCATGTATTCCAACGATCACGCCTGGAAAAGTTTCCCGCACAACCCTGGTAGCCTCTTCAACTTCCCATGGCAATGCACCACCGATAGTATCGCACAACACCAAAGCCTCGGCGCCGGCATCAACTGCGTATCCAAGCATTTTAAGGGCGAATTCTGCATCATCCTTGTAGCCTGAAAAGAAATGCTCTGCATCGAAGAAAACTCTACGACCATTTTCACGCAAATAACCTACCGTGTCGGCTATCATCTGTCCGTTTTCTTCATAAGTAGTGCGCAAGACATCCGTTACATGCAGTTTCCATGTTTTTCCGTAAATTGCACAAAACTCAGTCTCCGCCTTAAGCAGGGCGTGGATAAATGTATCATCGGCAACATCGGTATTTGCCCTTCTTGTTGAGCCGAAGCCGACTATTTTTGAGGTGGAGAGTTTCTCCTTGCGCAAATCCTCAAAAAATTGCATGTCCTTTGGATTTGATCCGGGATATCCTGCTTCAATGAATGAAACTCCAAACTCATCCAACTTGTGTACAAAGCGCATTTTTCCTGATTGCGAAAACGTAATTCCCACAGCCTGGGCGCCATCGCGCAGGGTGCTGTCGTATATGTCTACTCTTTCTCCGTTACTCATTGTTTCACCTCAAAAAATTCTTTATATAGGGCTTTGGCTGCATCAGCCAGACGGTTGTCACGTATACCGAACATCATGCTTATCTCAGATGCGCCCTGATTCATCATTTCTATATTTATATCTGCCCCGGTAAGTGTTCTCACTACACGCAGGCATGAACCTATCGTTGTTCGCATACCCTCGCCCACTACCATAATGATAGCAAGACCAGACTCGTAGTGAACCTCGTCAGCTTCAAGTTCTGTCCTTACCCGCTCAATAATTCTCGAACGGACAGGTTCGCAGAAATCTTTATCACGCACTATTACAGAAACATCGTCTATACCGGCTGGAATAAGTTCAAAGGAAATTCCTTCCTCAGCAAACATCGCAAGCAGGCGGGCAACAAAGCCGACCTCACGGTTCATCAGATATTTCCCTACAAAAAGCGTGCCGAAACCTACAGATGTGGCAATTCCTATAACGCGTCCGGCAATTGTTTTCCTTGTTGGAACAATCATCGTTCCCGGATCATCAGGATTGTTTGTATTGCGTATATTTATAGGCACGGCAGCCCTGACTGCCGGCTGAACGGCCTCATCATGGAAAATTCCAAATCCGGAATACGAAAGTTCGCGCATTTCACGATATGTCATTTCCGAGATACCGCAATTAACCCCGGGAACCATCCGCGGGTCAATGGGACAAACAGAATTTACGTCTGTGAAGTTTTCATAGACATCCACCTTGAGTGCCGCAGCAAGAATTGCCCCGGTAATATCAGAGCCTCCGCGTGGGAAGGTCGCCACACTGCCACTGCGTGTGTAACCGAAGAAACCGGGAAAGATCACTATACTGTCTTTGCAAATCGGTTCCAGGTGTGCTTTTAGAAGTTCCTCTGATTCCGGCAACAGCCTCGCATTGCCGAATTCTGAGGAAAGAAACATTCCTGCATCGAGCGGATCTACATAAATCGCTTTAAAGCCCTTTTTCTCAAAAATGGCAGCACAGAATCTGGCACTGAATTCTTCGCCAAGAGCCTTGATTGAATCTTCAAATCCTCCGGCAGAGTCACGTTTAGCATTCAGTCTGCGCTCAAGCTCCTCCCTCACATAGTTGACCTGCGATTCGTCCAGATCCAACTCAGAACGAATTGTTTCAAAACGTTCAACTACAGCAGCAACAGCATCTCCGTAATCTCTGCCATCGATCGCACTCTTTGCACAGCGAATAAGCAAATCAGTCACCTTGTCATCATTATCGAATCGCTTGCCGGGAGCTGAAACAACAACAACTCTCCTTTGAGAATCACTTGTAATAATTTTTACTACTTTGAGAATCTGTTTGGCATCAGCCAGTGAGCTTCCCCCGAATTTACATACTTTCATGTAAAACTTTACTTTCCAATTCCAGTAATTTAATAAGTTACAACAATAAATCTCATGAATCAGGAGGCTTGTTTTTCCCACGCTTTTTCTTGCCTTTTGGAGAAAGTCCATCAAGCTCATTAATATAATCCAGGCATAACTTCATAAATGGCCTGGAAACATTTCGTAAAATAGCCGCCCGGTGAATTGCCAAAACCAGATCTCCATCCATACCCTCGATATCTTCACCGAACATCTCAAAGCCGCAAAAAGTCAGCTCAAGCAATTCGTCAAAATCTACATCAGGAGCCTCCAGAAATCCCATATCAATTCCATAAACAATAGAATAAAGAATATCAAGGGCTTCATATTCTGATAAAGTCACGGCAACGGAAGCAACAGCAACTGAGCGGAAGAAGAAATCTTGCGCCAGGTGAATTTTCTGGTTAACAAGACGCAATCGGGCGTTTTGCTCCTGCAGAGCAATTTCTGCAAAAATCCTGTCAGCTCTTTCAATTAAATCCTCGACATGTCCCACAGTTTGTGTCGTCGAAACCCTGTAACAATAGCCGGGAGCAGCTGTCTGACCCGCATTGCCGCTCTCTACTCCATCAATACTCACCATCGGACGCACTTCGAAGCCCAGTCGTTCAAGTCCGCAAAGAACCTGCTCAAGCTCCCCCATCAAATACAAACCTAAAAAGGAAAAACAGGTTGCCAATCGCAAACCGGTGCCTACGTTTTCAGGATTTGGCGTAAGGTATCCATATTCAAAGTTTTTTGCAAAAGGCAAGTATTTTTCAAGTTTTCTTGAGGCAGTGTCCAGACTCCACCACATGTCTTCAAAGCTCTCAGCAGCATTAGAAACCCTCATGAAAACTATATGATCTTCATCATTGATTCGCATTATAACAT
>JAAZFF010000368.1 GCA_012511845.1 Lentisphaerota bacterium | reverse complement strand
CGCGACTTGGTGAACCGTCCAACCGCCTCGATTCCGAAACCATCGACAAGACTGTTTTTCTGGCGCATGGGTTCCTCGTGCCGCGAGACGAGGCGCGCGGCTGGGCTTCGGAGTGCTTCAAGCGGCTTTACCAGAGCGGCATGGCGGCGAAGTTCTGCGGCGTGACGTGGCGTTCCGACCAAGGGACGAGCGCGGACTACTATCTCAACGTCCAGAACGCCCGCGACGCGGCGGCGCAACTGGCGCCGATCGTCAACGCAATGCCCGGCGGGAAGGTCTGGATGGCGCACAGCCTCGGCAACATGCTCAGTGCTTACGCCATCGCCGACAACGAGATGGCGGTGGACAAGTATTTCGCGCTCAACGCCGCCGTCGCCTCGGAGGCATACGATGTCGCCACGGTGGACGAATCGGATTCTCCACAGAACTACATGCAGCACGAGAACTGGTTGGGATACAGCAACCGCACCTGGTCGGCGACATGGCACAAACTCTTCCAGGCTGATGATGATCGTTCGAAACTCACCTGGCAAAATCGTTTCACAAATGTACTGGAACGGACAGAGCTCTACAACTTCTGGTCATCGGGTGATGAGGTTTTGGAGATTGCAAGCGGAAGCACTCCCTATGTCGCTGATGTTTTACTTGGGACGCTGGATATTTTTAACATTTTAGGTATTGATACTCGTCGATATACCTGGCAAAAACAGGAACTCTACAAGGGGCGTAATCTGATCTACGGTACAGGCTGGGCTGGATGGGGGTTCGCATATCCATTAATACAAACTGCTGAAGGCGCAAATTTGTCAACTGATGAGACTTTGCGGCAATATCCGATTTTCGAGCATGACCCGTCGTATATGTTTACAAATGTTATTCTGCAAGCGAATATTGATAATATTCTCATCAAAGGTATTCCGGCGTTATCACCACCAGTTGGGTTTACAAATCTTACTACAATAACTTTGGCTCAAAACATTGATATGAATAAAAACACGGCTGCTCCAGACGGCATTGAGCGACCCAACGATTGGCCAGATGATTCTGACTACGGCTATGAAGATCGCTGGCTCCATAGTCAGTTTATTTATGTTGCACATCACTTTGCACATAAACTATATGAAAAATTTATTGTGATTGGAGGACTGAAATGAGAAAAAGAGTTACATTGTTATTGATATTAACCTGTGCAATATGTCATGCCCAATTAAGCCAAAAGACCATTAATGCCATGACATGGGGAGCAAAAACAAAAATAACTTTCCAGGTAGTAGATTATGATGGTAGAAGTGTATCCAATGCAAACATTCGCTTATATTGGACATATGACTATACAAATAAAACTAAAAAATGCAGTAAAACAACCAGCAAAGATGGATTGGTTGTTTTGGAGGAAAAATCACGTGGCACCTTCACCTATTTCGTTGAGAAAGATGGATATTATAAATCACAGGGAAAATATTCGTTCGATGTTCGTGGTGAAACCCGGGTTAAAGATGGGCGTTGGGAGCCTTGGAATCCAACAGTGGAAATTGTGCTGAAAGAGAAGCGGAATCCAATACCGATGTATAGCACTAAAGAAGGAGGTTTCTTTATTCAACGAAACGAGCTTGTTGGCTTCGACTTTGAGAAAGGGGAACTCGTCAGCCCACATGGAAACGGGGAGCACCCAGATATCTTTCTATTGTTTTCATCAAACGCTCCCTTGAAATTCACACCAGCCAGAACAAACAGCCTTGAAATTTCAACTATAAATGATGATGAAGGCTTCATTAAAAGAACCTGCGATTTGCAAAGTGAATTTAAATCAAGCTACGATTGTCCAGAAACGGGATATGATAAAAGTGTACGGTTCTCCTTTGCGTATGCGCATAACAATGTTGACAACCAGCGATTACCCGGCGCAAAATATTTGATATTTAGAACTCGTGCCAGACATGATGAAAAGGGGAATCTGCTCGCAAGTCGTTACGGAAAAATCTATGACATCTCTTTTGACGAGGCCTTAAACAATCCAGGCAAAGGCTTTATTTCGCTAAATTACAAATTTAATCCAGTTGAAAACGACCGCAATATTGAGTGGAATGGAGAAAATATTACAACAGGAAAAACAAAGCGTAGTTTTCAGCCATAATGTGTGTTTCCGGTACCATTTCATACTACTACGTCTGGCACAAACAGGCATTACTCAAAGAGCGCAGTTGGGCATATGGAACGCTCTGGACCGTTTGGGGTTTCTGGTGCGCAAGGTTGGAACATGGACGATGCTGATTTTATCAAAACCGCAGTGAGCCTTTCAAACCCGCCGCCCCAAGAATTTCAAACCTTCATGTTAAATATTGCGACAAACCATGTTCCCGACGATGTAGGAGATATGGAGTGGGCTCTTTTAAACCTGGCTTTGTACCAATTGAAATTATCGGGCGACACAAATGCACTTGTCGTGCTGAAGAGCCAGACAAATGGTCCATCGTGGAAGCTTGAGAAAATTAAAAAAACAGTACGTTCTATCGAGAATCGACATGACAGCTCCTCAGTCAGACAGCATGAACTTGAGTTGTAAGAGCAAGGATGTTAAAATGCAGGCATCTGGAACGTGCAGACAACAAGGTAATATATGGCAAACGAGAATTTGACAAGTGCAAAACGTGCGAAGAACGACGAGTTTTACACACAGTATCATGATATCGAAAAGGAGATGTCGGCGTATCTCGACTACAACCCCGATGTATTT
>JAAZFF010000367.1 GCA_012511845.1 Lentisphaerota bacterium | reverse complement strand
TTCCGTCTATAGTGAAAGGAGAGTTCGCCTGGAACACCCAGTTCGAGGAAAAGATATGCGTATCGGCTTCCGGTACTACTATGGAACCTCCATCGTAGATTATGCCCTTCACGTTGGTATTGACGCCTCGCTCCTCTATAAACCCGGCGCCGGAAGTGTCGCCACTAACAGACAGAAACCCGCTCGGGAGCAATAGACTGGTGTCTTCCGGCACTATCAGTGTTGCTCCAGAACCGTTGATGAAACGAATGGAGTCAAGTGTCCAAATCTCCCCTTGCGGAATAGCCGGCTGGTTATAGAATGGAATTGCAAGCCGAACGTATGACCGCCCAGGAGTTCTTTCATTTCCCTGTATATAGAGCGAGCCGTTGGTCTGATTCGCAGTTTTCACGAAAATAGTGCCTGACCCGCCCGAACCTCTGCCATTGTAAAAGGTCTTGGTGTTGAACTGTGCCAAGTCCATGCCCAGATCCACAGCCTGCGTAAGCTCGATGGCAATTCGTCCGCCGCTTCCTGCGACATATTGACTATTGTTAAACGATGCGGCTACATTTGCCAAGAAGTAACCTGTTCCGGAAAGCGATGCCGTTTTCAGATAGATTGAACCCGCTGCACCGCCTGTGGAGGCAGCGGAAATTGTCCCATCCATGATGGTTGAACCTGTGACATTGAAGCAAATTGCGCCGCCCCCAGCCCCTTTATCCCCTCCTGAACCAAGGCTTGCCGGTACCTTCAAATTGCCATAAACGTGTGTGGGATTGCCGCTTATGGAGCTTGCTGATGCGTGTGCGCCTTTGATAGATCCCGATAGATATTTGCCAGTGGCGTAACCTTTGTCTACAACATCCACGGTGGCTTCCGACCCGATAATGAGATCGCCCCCCACAGAGACACTCAGCCTGTTTACTTCGAAATCGCTGTTCGGACCATGAGTCCATGTGCCGCCATCTACCGTGCAGTTTCCGGTTATTTTAAACTCGGGATAAGCTCCATCCGGATATGTTGTGGTAAACATTACCGTCCCGACGTAGCCGTCCGTCTGTAGCCACTCTGAAATAATCACGGGCACATCCCACGTCATATCGGCTGTAGAAAATTCTCCAAGCTGGATTTTTTGTCCGGCAACCGGAGCCCCCTGCGACCAATTGTCGGCATCTGAAGCCAGCCCGGCACTCTGCGCCAGCCAATAGTTATATTCGGAATCGAGCTGAAGGTCTGCTATCGTAACAGCTACGGTGTTGACCGCAGGAAGTGTGTACATGCCGTCTGTTAGTGAAACTTCAAGTGTTGTGTCGGCGTCTGACGGCATTCCTACGAGTGGCACGATCTCAATTGCCGCCGATGCAGAACCCGCCGGAATCTCCACGACTCCAAGGGGCGTTTCATAGTTAATATCTTCCACCGCCGGATTCGCACCTGTGCCAGAGAAAGAATAGTACACAGGGAGCGCAACATTGTCTGCACTGGCGCGTGACACCGTAACGGTTCCGCGAAGGTATTCATTCTCCGAAGCGTTTGAACCGAATGCAATTGACAGGGCACCATTGTAGAGAGCACCCGCTTCTTTGACAACGAAGCCCATGTCGTTACTGGCCATCACGCTCACGGAATACGACTTGTCCGCTGCAAGACCCGTCAGTGCGATTTCGTATGGCACTTCGTACGCATCCAGCGGCAACGAGAATGTTGTAGGTGGCGCCCCGGTGCCATCGCTTGCAGATGCGATTATGCTGCAAGATTCTGAGGATGCAACAAGTCCCGTAACACTGTACAATCCCTGCCAATCGCGCACGAGTTCCACAAATGTGACAACAGGGGCATCCTCGTTGGCAGTTATAACGTCGGAGACCGTCGTCCCGATGGCAATCTCGTCGTAATATATCCGATTTCCGCCAACTCCGTAATTGCCGCCCATGCAGATAGCGACGGGATTGGGAAGTGTTGTTGCTATGTCGGTTAGAGTCCAGGCTGTGACCTCAGGATTGCTGGCAACAGTGGCAGCGAAAACTTTCAGGTTTGCGGCATTGCCAACACCTCGTTCAACGCCCGCCACGCAAATATATGTTGTATCCGGCTGAAAGTTTTCTACAAGCAGCAACTCCTCCGAGCGCTGGTTGGTGTGCCGAAAATAAAGGTTGTACTTGCTGATTTCAACACGCCGTATGAAAAAGGATAAATGATTCTCTGCAGAAGTCATTCCAGTATTGTTAATTGCTCTCATTTTATCATCGCCAATGCCGATAGCGTAATATGAGTTGTCGCTGGATGTATTCAGCTTGTCCAGTGCTCCGCTACTTGCATTGATCAGAACTCGAAAGTAGAAGTCCGATACGCCCGTCCATATGGAGGAATTCAGCGGGCGGTACTGATTGCGTACATCATCCGCCTTGGTGTCGTTGTGGAAGTTGCCGGCAGAGTTGCCCTTGGCGGCAGTTCCGGCAAAATTTGAAGGAAGGGAAAGCCCGGATTCATGCACATAATAAGTTCCTGTGGAATGCTCCCACGATGAGGAGGAGTAGTACCCGTCGGAGACGGAAGAACCCTTGCCGGAAATGTTGCCCAATGTGTACCCATCGAAGCTCTCATTAAAAATCAGAGAAGCGTTGGTCGAACTGATAAAAAGAACGGAAAGCACGAATGCAAACGCATGTTTCCTCATGTTGTAATACTCCTTATTTTGATGCATATCATTTAGTAGTTCGCCCGTATTATGCGAGAATTTTAAGAGTCTAGTCAACCATGAATTGGCGTTTCTGGCGATTGATTCGTAGTCTCAAAAGCAAAGCATAATTGCGAAACACACAATCGGCTGTTGAGTTTTTAAAAACCTTTGATAAAATACACGCTTATGAGCAAAATTTATCCTTTTTACCCCACACGCAAAACGCAGTGTCTTGACGGACTCTGGAATTTTAGCTGGCTTGGCACTGTTGAAACGGACACAGTCACCCCGTATACACCCACATCCTTGGAACCTGCGACAGTACCAGGAGTGTTTGACACAGCGGCAAGACGCTGCAATGCTCGCGGTGTAGCAGTTTACCAGCGTGATGTCACGTGTGGTCCGGGCTGGCAACGGCTGGAAATCGGCGGACTCGGCTTGTATGGGCGTGTCTTTTGGGACGAAACTGTGCTGGGCGAATGCACGGGACCGTACACACCATACTCATTTGACTTTGAGACCACAGCGGGTTGTCATGTATTGACAATTGTCGTCGACAATCGTTTTTCGGAAGAACGACCTACGTTGATGCATCCGTTTGCGGATTTCTATGCGTTTGGCGGTATATACCGCAGCGTTATGTTAAGCGATCTGCCGGAACGGAGGATCGAGCGTGTTGTTGTACGTACACCGGATATTAAGACGGGATGCGTGGACTTGTTTGTACACACAGCGGGGTTTACCGATGGAAAGCATGACTTCGAAATCTCCTTCGACACCGGTGATGCGCAAACATACCAACTCAACATTTCTGCCGACATGGCGGAAATTTCATTGCATGTGCCAAACTTCCAGGTTTGGTCGCCGGACTCGCCAGCGCTGCATACGGTAACGGTGGCGGCTGATGGCGATGCTGCGGTGGAGCGTTTCGGCATCCGCATTGTTGCCGTTGAGGGCGAACAGATTTTACTCAACGGAAAGCCAGTGCGTCTGCTCGGCGTCAATCGCCACGAAAGCCATCCTCAATTCGGACCATTAGCCCATCCGCAGCTTATGCTTGAAGATGTGATGCTTGCTCAGGACTTGGGTGCAAATTTTATCCGTTGTGTCCACTATACACAAGACCCCCTTTTCCTCGACATTTGTGACCGTGCTGGCATTTTGGTGTGGGAGGAAAGTCTTGGCTGGGGCAATCCGAAAGAGGACGCAGCCCATCCACTTCTCCGCCGTGCCGCAATTGACGACACAGTTACGATGGTCCAGCGCAACATCAACCACCCCATTGTGCTTTTTTGGGGATTTCTCAACGAGGGCGCTTCCGACACACAGGAAATGAGGGCATTGTACTCCGCCATCACCACTGCCATCCGTGCGGTTGATCCTACGCGTCTTGTCACATTTGCCTCAAATCGCGGCACTCGAGATATATGTTTTGAATTCGCCGATGTTATCTCGGTCAACATGTATCCCGGCTGGATCGATTCCGAATGGAACACGCCATGCAATGATCTTGTTAAGCCGCGTATCGACGAATTTGTCAAATGGGCTTCCGAAGGAACCCGCACTGGCAAGCCGCTATTAATGAGTGAAATTGGAGCCTGCGGGATTTACGGGATGCACGATTCGGGCCGCGCACAGTGGACGGAGGAATTCCAGGCGGATTTTCTCGAGGAAGCCTGCAATGCTGTTTTGAATAACCCGCGATTTGCCGGCATTGCACTCTGGCAATTTTTCGATACACGCTCCTTTGTCCATGTCGGCCACATCCGTACGAAACCGTTTGGCATGAACCTAGCCGGCCTGCTCGATGCTTATCGCCGCCCCAAGCTGGCATACGCCAAAATTCGTGAAATTTTCAAACGACATGGTGCAATCTCTCAAACGGAAAAGCCGACCACCATCCCGGCGGTCGGCAAACATTTACGATCTAATTTAAGGAGTGACATATGACAGTATCTGATTGGTTCCGGTACGTCGTAGTAAATGCCATTGATTGGCTGCCCGCAATTATCTATGCCATTGGTCTCATCGTGGCGATCTTGGCGTACAAATGGAGTCGAAAGAGGGGCTACATTTCGATTGCAGTCTTTTTTGCACTTGCCGTATACGCTTATACGTTAGCTCCAAACGTCAATCGATTCCTCGCCCGGAGCTACTCACAGCAAACTGTTCTTGCTGATGAGCAGATCAGTGAGTTCAATAGGGAAATGGAACAACTATACGAAAAATACAATCCCCAACCTGTTGCTATGAATCACAATATCTCCTTCCCGCTAGGTCTAATCATTCTGGTAGCAGGTCTTTGGTCTTTGGCACGAAATGAAAGAAAGAAAAGCGAGCAATTGCCGCACCGTACGGCATCGAATTGT
>JAAZFF010000040.1 GCA_012511845.1 Lentisphaerota bacterium | reverse complement strand
GTCTGTGCCGCCTGTTGAGTGATTGCTGATGGGTGGTTGCTGAGCACTGGGAGCCCTGAGCGCCTGCACGGGTTTTGCTTGTCTGATGTCATAATCGTTCTCGTTCACGTTCACGTACTCGTACACGATATGGTCGAGTTCCATTCTTATTCTCGTGTACGTAAAACATGTACCGCTCTGCTGTGAACGTGTACCATCTCCCGGCAAGGTTGGGCGCGTTTCTCCGCAATCCGCCGTGCTTCTGAAGCAACCGCAACAAGGTTAAAGACGCTCAACACTCGACTTACGACATTCGGGCCGAGGCACTGGGACCGCAGGGCTCCGTACCTGCATCTACTATCAGGCGCAATGTAAAATAGTAAATAGGGTCAATAAGGTCAAAATTCTATCCACTACCCACTGATCACTAACCACTGCCCGGCTTGCCGGGGCAACAAACACATCTTCACTCAGACCGCCCCGATATGCTAAACTTGAGGCATGAAAACCAGCTCCTCCAAAAATCCCTTCCCCCACTTGCCGGACGCGTCCCTGTCACCGCTAAGCCGATGGCTGTCCTCCACTATCAGCAGCACTATAAAAGACGTGCAAACGAGAGACTGCATAAGGCTTACTATCGCCCTTGCAACCCATCTCTACGACTGCGGTCACTCGTGCATAAACATAGACTCTCTCGCCAACCGTGAATTCCCTTCTGATATTTTCTTCGGTATCCCGCAAAAAGAAAATACGGAAAGCGTAATGCTCCCCGAAAGTGAAATCTGGAAATCCACACTGCTCAAATCAGGAATGTGTGTCGAGTTTTTCGACTCCTTTTCAGAGACTGAAGACACACCCGATAAATCTTTCAACTATTATATAACCCCCGACGGCTCATTCAAAGTAGCCTTGACACGTTTCGCCGTGCGTGACAAAACAATAGCACTGAGGCTTGCGGAGCTCATATCGAATGAGCCGGTGGCAGAGTCTGCACCCTGCCAAAGCTCACTGACTGATGAGCAGCTAAAAGCAGTAAATTGGGCTGTTTCCAACCGTTTCACTGTAATAACTGGCGGTCCCGGCACGGGCAAAACAACGACAGTTGCGAATATTGTTGCCGGGATATTGGCAGAGAATCCTGATGTTACAGTAAAAATGGCAGCGCCAAGCGGTAAAGCCGCCGCCCGACTTACGGAATCCTTCCATAAAGAAATAGAAGACCTCATTCCCAAAAAACCTGACGATTCGAATACACCTGTCTTTGAAGCCTCAACTATTCACAGGTTGCTTCAAATAGGTGGAGACGGAAGGACACCTCGCCGAAGCGCAAACAATCCCATTGTGGCAGACGCTATTATAATTGATGAAGCTTCCATGATATCCTCTGAGCTTATGTTGCAATTGCTCAATGCCATCAGTACTGACCGCAACACTAAACTCGTACTGCTTGGCGACATGTTTCAGCTTAAATCTGTCGAGCCTGGCAATATTCTCGGAACAATTTGCAGAACAGCACTTAAAAAAGACAGCAGCCTCTTCAGCAATTCTATTCATGTACTTACAAAAAGTTTTCGCTTCTCTGAAGAAAAAAATGTAGGACGCCTCGCTACCGCTGTAGTCAAATCAGACATGAATACCTGCATAAGCGAACTGAGAAATGCAACAGCTCCACTTGAATGGCATCAGCAATGGTCTCCAGCAAAGGATGGACCGGAACTCTATGAAAAATTATTTAAAAATTTCCGCACCTCAGATTTTAGCGATCCGGTTGACGCACTCGATACGTTCGAAAAATCACGGATATTATGCGCTGTGAACAATGGAGAGTTCGGCTGCGATGCGATTAACTCATCATGCTCTGAATGGCTCCGAGTAAACCACCCCAACCCATCCGAGCCGCAGCCCATTATAATCCTCCAAAACGATTATGAACTCCGCCTGTTCAATGGCGACACAGGGATCATCATGAACTCTCCGTCAGACAAAAGAGAGCGTTTTGCCTTTTTTAAATCTGCTGATGAAGCGACAAGTTACCGTAAGTTCAGGATAAGTCTTCTGCCGTTATACGCACCTGCTTACGCAATCACGATACATAAATCACAAGGAAGCGAATACGAAAATGTAGCCGTTGTATTACCTCCCTACAAGAGTAATGTTGTTTCACGTGCACTTGTATATACTGCCATCACACGTTTCCGTGAACGTGACAAAAATTGTTCTCTTTTCATTGTAGCTAGCGAAGCAGTTCTCAGATTTGCAATTGGCCGGGAAAATGAATTCGATTCACTTTTTCCTGCAGCTATCGAACATGTTTCAGAACTCCATGCTCAGAAAATTTAAATAACGCCATTTTCCTTTAAGTTAGTGGGTGGCAGGGCATCGGTTGCTGAACAAGGTAGGGCTGGTTTCTCCGCAAACCGCCGT
>JAAZFF010000039.1 GCA_012511845.1 Lentisphaerota bacterium | reverse complement strand
GTGATATAGTACATCGTGCGCCCCTTCATGCAGCCCTTGTACAAATGGTTCTCACCGTTGCTGAGGTCGGAACGCATTTCTGCGGTATCACACCAGTTGTTTGACGGACCGGCGTCTGCGCGCTTCTCTGGACAGATATAAGTGCGCTCTTCAACACGGGCAACATCACCGACATCTGAACGAACTGCATAGCTGTTGGGCTTCTTGTCTTCATCAAGCCGGATGAACACACCCGCCTTTACCATTACATTGGCAATTTCATCATATTGCTCGTTTGAACCATCACAGAAAACAACCTCATCCGGAGTGCATAAGTCAATCCAGCCCTGAAGCCATTCTTTAAGCTCTTTATTTTTGAGTTTACTAATATCCATTTGTTCTCCTTTAGTGTTGCGTAGTTAAATTCTCTGTTGATTTCCAGCGCAGAAACCCGTAATTGCGTTAATGGCGTGTGTAGTCTATACTATCTCGTTGCTGAATAAAAGAAAAAAAGCAGGAACAGCCGCTTGACAGTTCAGGCGGATTTTGGTAAATTTCTTAACTTCTTGAACACCAAAGAAGGGGATCGCTTTCATGGAAGCATATGCAGTTATAGAAACAGGCGGGAAACAGTACCGCGTAGAAGTCGGCCAAACAATAGAAATTGAACGCCTGGCTCAGGAAGTCGGCGAGGATGTGGAGCTTAAAACAGTTCTAGCCGTATCAGATGGAAATTCACTCAAAGTCGGTACACCATACGTGGAAAATGCTTGCGTAGTACTCGAGCTTAATGAACATTTCCGTGGCGCCAAAGTTGTAAATTTTAAAAAGAAGCGCCGCAAGGGATATCATCGCAAGGTTGGGCACCGCCAGGAGATGACCCGAGCATTAGTAAAATCAATTGCCTAAAATCAAGGTCAGGAAAGGTTTAGAAAATGGGACGCAAAAAATCAGGTATTAATGGTCGCGACAGTGCAGGCCGCAGGCTTGGCGTAAAACGCTATGGCGGAGAGAAGGTCAAGGCGGGTGAAGTACTGGTGCGCCAGCGCGGTACAAAATTTCATCCCGGCAAAAACGTAATGCGAGGAGGCGATGATACACTGTTCACAGTCGTAGCAGGAAACGTCAAGTTCGAGAAAAAAGGGCGTGTCGTAAGCGTTTATCCCTTTGACGACGAAGCTGCAGCAGAATAAAACAGTTTTATATTATTGCGTGAATCCTCGCCCTGGTTGTTGCCATGGCGAGGTATTTTTTTGCCCACTTGCAGGAAATTAATGTAATTCTGTGAAACCGGAAATATCAATGGCTCCTTTACGGGGTGTCACAGTGGCAGAGTTCAGACTCTGCCACGAGAAACGATTCGGCGGCATAGATTATGCCGTTGCACCGTTTATACCGCTCGTATCAAGACTGAAAGCTCCTGAAAAGCTAATCAAAGATGTTCTGCCCGAAAATTGTGGCAGGGTCCGGACTGTGCCACAGGTAATAGGCAGGGAGCCCGCCCAGTTAACCGCAATGGCTGAAGCGCTGCGAGACGCAGGACATACTGAGCTTAATCTCAATTGCGGGTGCCCGTGGAAGTTCGTTGCAAAAAAGGGCAGGGGATCGGGTCTTCCGGAGAATGAGGCGGTGTTCGCAGCAATGCTGGAAGCAGGCTGCAACGCGATGCCCGACGGGTTTTCAATAAAAATAAGGCTCGGAAGAAACACTTCCGATACACTCACAAATCGCCTGGATCTTATCAACCGGTTCCCACTGCGCGAAGTGATTATTCACCCCAGAACAGGCATCCAGATGTACGGCGGAGAGGTGGATATGAGGGCGTTTGAAGAATTGATACATCGCTTTAATGCTCCCGTTGTTTACAATGGCGATATTAATTCTGTTGAAGATTACGTGCGTCTTGTAACCCGCTTTCCCGGACTTCCCGGTGTGATGATCGGGCGCGGACTCGCAAGTGATCCCTTTCTTGCAAATGACATAAAGGCATGGGAAGCTACCGGACGTGGCAGTGTCCCGACTCTGCCACACAGCAGGGAACGCATGAGCGAGGTTGCAGAGTTTGCTGCAGAGCTGTACGAACGATACCGGTCAACGCTTTTCGGTCCTTCGCCCGTACTCGGACGAATGAAGGAGCTTTGGGGTTATCTATACAAGTATTTTGAGAATAGCGGACGCCTGCTGAGAGAAGTGCAGCGTAGCTCTTCATTTGCTTAATATGAGCAGGCTTTATCGCGTAATCTGAAGGTGTAGCGCAGTGGGTTGTTTTTAAAAACTCATTCTTTTTACAAGTATATCGAGTATCAGCTGGCGCTTGTTTTCATCGATTGGAGTTTTGGGAGATTCCTGTATGGCTTTGCGAAGAACTCGTACATTGCAGATGCAGACATCGTCCACATTTTCCCTGTCAGCAGTTAACCCGTTGCTTGCGAAGCATACAATTGGAGTTACTGCAATTCCATCCGGCATAACTTCCTTCAGAATGTTTGCAAGATCGAGACCTGCCTTCCTCACCTGAGCAACAGGTGAACGTCTTGGTGATCTGCCAAGTACTTTTAATACTCCTCTTTCGAGAGTTACAGGAGCTTCCCAATTTTTTGTTTCTACAATAAACATTGAATCTGAACCTACAACGATATGGTCAAAATCACCGGAACCTGCCACACCCTCCATCCCGCTTCGTGCTATGCCGTGAAAAACATCCCATCCTCCAGGAAGTAATGCCAGTTCGCGTGCAACTATTTCTTCGCCCCTGGCTCCTTTCAGAAAAGCTTCGAACCGCTCCCCGGCACTGTTGAATGCTATCCAGGCTACTCCAATAAGTGCGAAGAACAGAATAACTGCAACAACTGGACTCATCTCGATGGGGATGGCGCAGCTTAGCAGCCATCCCGCAACAAACACGACGAGTAAAAATGGCGAGTATATGCTGAAAAATCCTATGAAGCGCACCCTGCTGCCGGGGCTGCCGTAAACTGAGGCATACCTTTCCGGGCTTGAGGAGAAAATTCGGACATTCTCTGTATCCATTCTTGTTCCTTGAAAAATGTTAAGTTAAATCGAGTTGTGCGATCAGATATTTTTTAGTTTGAATCGCACTTATTTCAAAGCTTTGTTCAGGAGGTAATAAGTTTCGTTTACCTTCAGTTCAAATTTGAAATTCTTGATAGTTGTATTGTTGTCGATAGTCAATAATTCAATATCCGCCATATCTGCGTAATCTTCAAAGAATTCATTTGAAAGCGCTGAAGTGAATGCCGAGTGGTGTGTGCCGCCGGCGTATATCCAGGCTGCTGCACCTGTTGCAAGATTCGGCTGAGGAATCCACAGCGATCTTGCTACAGGAAGCTTGGGCAGTTCAGCCGGAGGTGCAATTACGTCCACGTTGTTTATTATCATTCTGAAGCGGTTGCCCATATCAACAATTGTTGAAGCAATTCCGCGTGCGGGATCTGCAGTGAATACAAGGCGTGCCGGTGGGGCTTTGCCGCCTATTCCCAGATGATGCACTTCAAGGCGCGGTTTTTCCGATGTTATATCGGGCGACACTTCGAGCATGTGCGCCTGAAGGATTGAGCTGTTGCTTTCTTCAAGATGATAAGTGTAATCCTCCATGAAAGAGCAGCCGCCTTCAAGGCCTCTTCCCATAGTCCAAATGCTTCTTAGAAGAGCGGCTGTTTTCCAGTCGCCCTCAGCGCCGAAGCCATATCCTTCAGCCATAAGGCGCTGTGTCGCCAGCCCCGGCAACTGGTTCAGACCGTGGAGTGCGTCGAAATTTGTGGTAAATGCTTTGGCATTTTTGTCCTTCAAAAACCTTCTGAGAGCTACTTCTATGCGTGCTGCTTCACGCACCTGTCCGTGAAACTCCGCACCTTTCGCACAGTTTTCAGCGAAGGTATAAAGTTCGAGATATTCTGCAATCAGATCGTCTATATTCTTCTCGCTTACATCTTCCTGGTACGCTGCCAAGTCTCCAACAGCGTAGTAGTCTACATGGTATCCCAGCCGCAGTTCAGCTTCGAGACGATCCCCGTCTGTCACTGCTACGTTATTCATGTTGTCACCGAACCGGACTACCGTCATGTTTTGCGCTTCGTACCATGCTGTCGCAACGCGCATCCAGATGGCGATACGGCGCTGAACATCCGGGTCTGTCCAGTGTCCAACCACAACCTTCCGGTTTTTCCGCATTCGGCTTACCATGTGTCCGAATTCCCTGTCGCCGTGTGCAGACTGATTCAGATTCATGAAATCCATATCGATTTCGCCCCACGGTATAGTTTTGTTGAATTGAGTGTGCAGGTGCAGAAGCGGCTTGTTGAAGTTTTGCAGACCCTTGATCCACATTTTGGCGGGGGAGAAAGTGTGCATCCACGTTATGACGCCCGAACAACGCTTGCTGCTGTTGGCTTCCTTAAAGACTCCTTCTACTTCGACCGAGGAGTTAACCGTTCCCTTGTATACAATATTAACAGGCAGTGTGCCGGACTGATTGAGTCCTTTTACGATTTCTTCTGAATGCGCATCAACAGATTTAACGGCATCGCCTCCGTACAGCAGCTGTGCCCCTGTGATAAACCATATTTCATGCTCTTTATATT
>JAAZFF010000007.1 GCA_012511845.1 Lentisphaerota bacterium | reverse complement strand
GCTGTAGCCGGCCCTACCGGTTCGGGAAAATCAACGCTTATCAATGCGCTTGTCGGAACTGAAGTGGTGGAAACAGGTACCAGACGCCCCACCACCCGTTCAGTTACAGTGATTACCCGTGATGTACCGGACTCCCTGATTTTCAGAGAACAACTGTCTGTAACCCCATCCATCGTAACTGCCCCAAAAACACGCTTGCCTGATGCACTTCTGGTTGACACACCGGATACAGACAGTTCTGAGCGCACAGCCCACTTTGCCCTGGTGGAAGAAGTTCTATTTCTGTCGGATGCCCTGGTGTGCGTTTTTGATGTAACGAACCCCAAACGCAAAGACAATATTGATGCGCTTAAAAGCTACGTCGACCTGTTTAACGGCGAAAATGTTTTTCTTGTGCTGAACAGGTGTGACAGAGTGACAGAAAAGGAACTTAATACTGAAGTTATTCCTGATTTCAGCAACTATATATCAAAAGCCTGGGTGCGCAAACCCGATGCTGTCTTTGCCGTTTCCGCAAGAAGCAGCATACAAAATCCTGACTGGCCTGAAGAGGCTGAACCACTGCACGACCGGAACGAACTAAAAGATCTCCGCAACGCCCTTGCCGTGTTGAGCGGAGACAACTCCTTTGCAGATAACCGGGTCAGGCAGGCACGCCACCTCCGGGAAACTGCTGAAATGCTTGTCAAGGACGCCGCACGCAAGACTGTTTCAAATCTGAAAGATGTTGAGACACGTGTTTCCGCGCTTAACAAAAGTTTAAACCTCGAATTTATAAACAGCACCTCTGCACTGTTTGATGATGTAACAAGTGACATTACAGCCGTATTCTGTGGAATCATGGCAACACGCTGGTGGGGTCCTGCGGCTCTCTATATAGGACTCTGGCGCAGACTTATAAATTTCAAGTCGCCCCTTTCTGTATTTCGTTTTCTGAACCCTGCATATCTCACTGCGGGAACAGGAAAGAAAGCTGCCGGATTGAAACAGGATGATGACGGGACATCGAACCCAATATTCGAAGACATGGACGTTGTTGATGACACTGAAGTGCAGCGAGCATTTTTTGAACAGTGGCCTTCAATAGCAGATGACTTAGTTAAGGCAGGTTTCAGCAACTCTGTGCGGGACACAGTTTTAGATGAAGATTTGAGCGTTATGCTGAAAAGTTCTCAAAAAACATGGCATAGAGCTTTGTCAGAGACAGTGCAACGCGAAGCAGAAAAGTTGAGTCGCCCCTTATTTATTTTCCTTATCAATCTGCCCGTAGTCGCCATAGTACTCTGGATAGTAGTTCTTGCATCATCAAACTGGTATCTGGCAACTGTAAAACTCGACCCCGGCAAATATCTCTCCAAAGAATTTTTCCGGCATGCTTTTCTAATGATGTTTTTATGGTGGTTGATCCCCTCCTGGCTGATGCAGATTCGAGTTAACAGAAGTGTAAGAAAAATTCCTGCCAAAGCAATTGCCGGAATGAAATCAGATTTTTCCGGGTGCCATGTGGGAACTTCCCTGACCGGACAACTCTCCGTCCTTAAACAAATAGCTGATGAATAGAAAGCCGTAACCGTTTTATTGCAATAAAGTACAGAACACATGAAGCATGAATTATTAAGCAAAAACGGCAACAGCAACCTGACTATATTTTTTGCAGGATGGGGTATGGACAATAACCCGTTTACGGATTACCGCTCCGGCAAATCAGATATCCTGATTTGTTTCGATTATTCAAATTTGCATTTTAAAATCGAACTATTGGACAAGTATAAAAATGTACGCGTCGTGGCATGGTCTCTGGGCGTTTGGGTTGCATCCGCGCTTCAGGCAAAGCATGAACAGCTCCGAGAAAATGCTGTAGCAATAAACGGCACACCTTTTCCTGTCGATGAAGAGCGAGGAATACCACCTTCTGTTTTTGAAGGAACACTGAAAGGTCTCTCAGAAAAAAACCTTGCCCGCTTCAACCGGAGAATGTGCGCTAATTCGGAAAAACTTGCAGAGTATGAGCTTGTCCGTCCTAAACGGAGCATACCAAGCCTCTCTACTGAGTTGGCTTTCATCGGTTCTGCACAAAAAAATATACAGATTGCTGCAAAATTCAAACGTGCATACGCTGGTAAACTTGATGCAATATTCAGCTGTCAAAACCAGATTAACGCATGGGAATCCATTTGCCCTGTTGAAGTTCTTGACGTGGCACACTACGATCGCACATTGTTGCGCAACCTGATTTGCGGAGAAGATTTATGAGCAAGTCGGTTGTAGCAAAAAAATTCGCATCAGCTCTCGATACATATAATCGCAGTGCTGTTATTCAACGGAAGATCGCCGCACAAATAATTCAGTTGATGCGCAAAAACGGGTTCCCGGAAAAAAGCACCATTTATGAAGTAGGAGCAGGTACGGGTATTTTAACGAAAATGATTCTAGATGAATTCGACCCTTTAAAAATTGCGGCAAACGATTTATGTATTGAAGCTGAAGAACTCCTCAGTGCGATCTCGGATAAAATAGAGTTTCTTCACGGCGATGCTGAAACAATCAGCGTCCCGTCTTATTGCTCTCATGTCGTATCTAGTTCAACAGTTCAATGGTTTTCTGATTTGGACCAATTTATTAAACTTATCGCAGAGGGACTTGGAAGGGACAGCTATTTTGTATTTTCAACATTCGGTCCTGAAAACCTTTATGAAATACGGAAAATAACCGGACTTGGACTCAATTACCATTCACTTGCTGAACATAAAATGCTTCTTGAAAAATCCGGATTCGCCATATTGCATGCGAGCGAAACAACAGAAAAAACTACCCATACATCAATGACAGATCTGTTACGCCATATTCGGGAAACAGGAGTTGGTGGAATTGGAAAAACCACACCCGGCGCAGCTGCCACACGACGTTTTTGCAGAAAATATGAAGAACAATTCGCTACTCAGGATGGAATAGTTTTAACATACCACCCGATGTTCTTTGTCTGTAAATTAAAGTGATCACTGCCTACTGACGACTGCCCGGTTTGCCGGGCAAAGGTAGGGCGCGTTTCTCACGGCTTCGAATCCTACGCCGGGGCAGCCGCAAACCGCCGTGTCTGCCGGGAGATCGTACACG
>JAAZFF010000366.1 GCA_012511845.1 Lentisphaerota bacterium | reverse complement strand
GGCATGATGTGGCAATTGCTACAAAAGAAGTGCTTGTAGCGGAAGGAAAACTTGTTACCGGGCTTTATCGGGAAAACAAGGTAAACCTGCTGCCGATAGATAGCGAACACAGCGCGTTGTTTCAGGCACTTCAGGATACCGGGGCAGTACCCCGGTGCGTCAGCTACAGGTTTCCGGAAAAAGCAGACACTTCAAAACTGAAGAATATAAGGCAACTTATTCTAACAGCTTCAGGTGGACCCTTCGCATCGCGCAAGGATGTGGACTTTGATAATATCACTGTCGGAGAAGCCCTAAATCATCCTCGTTGGGCAATGGGTCCCAAAGTTACCATTGATTCAGCAACAATGATGAACAAGGGTCTTGAAATACTCGAAGCTAAATGGTTATTCGATATTCCTGCGGAAAACATTTCTGTACTTGTGCATCCGGAAAGCATAGTTCACTCTCTTGTTGAATTTGCTGATGGAGCGCAGATGGCGCAACTCGGATATCCCGACATGAGGTTACCTATCCAATATGCCATGACATGGCCTGAGAGAGTTGCCAATGATACTTTGCCGAGACTGGATCTTGCTTTGGCTTCAACTCTTAATTTCAGCAACCCTGATTATGAAAGGTTCCCGTGCCTGCGCCTTGCAGAGAACGCTGCCGGGGCAGGAGGTCTTGTCCCCACAGCAATGAATGCGGCTAATGAGATGGCTGTAGAGAGTTTTCTGGAAGGCAAAATCAAGTTTTCGCGAATATGGGAAATCGTCGAACGGGTTATGTGGGAGTTTGAGACTGAACCGGAAGCGAGCACCGATGAATTGGATAAAATTATTGACGCAGACGCTCGTGCAAGAATATCGGCGGGCAACTTGATTAATGCGAGGTAATTTGGTATTGCAGAAAAGCAGAAATAAAGCAGAACGAAAAAGAAATCGTGTTCTTTTCATAGCATCACAGCCTTTTTTCCAATGGCGCGGCTCACCCATACGCCTTGGATTTGATGTCCGCGCTCTCCGGGACAACGGGTACAATGTAGATTTTCTCACTTTGCCAATCGGGGAGCGGCAGCATATCGAAGGAGTGCGGATTATACGTGCCCCCAATATCTTTTTTGCAAAAGATATTTCTATAGGTCCTTCTTTTCTGAAACTTCTTTTCGATGTGGTTATTTTTTTCATGTCCCTGGGAATGATCGCCAGAAGACGATATGATGTAATACACGGAGTGGAAGACTGCGGCGTGATCGCATGGTTTGCAGCAAGGTTGTGCGGGGCAAAGGCAATTTTTGAGAAGCATTCTGATTCGAAGAGTTATAAAAAAAGTGTTGTAATGGCAGCGTATGCGGCTGTGGAGCGGTTCGTGATGCGTCATGCAGATGCTGTTATAGGCACAGGTCCCGGGCTCGTTGCCCAGGTAGAATCGCTGAACTGTAATACACCGGCATATCACATCAGTGATATTCCTTCTTCTCTGGTAGAACCTACAGAGGAGGGTGTAGCAAAAGCGCGTTCCGAGCTTGACCCTGAAGGCGATTCCATCATAGCTACATATGTGGGTTCTTTTGCTGTCTACCAGGGTATTGAACTGCTGTTTAATTCCATACCGGTGGCAGTAAATAAAAGTGATTCTATAAAGTTTGTAATAATAGGCGGTACAGAATCGGAGATAAAGCAATGGAGTGAGTGGTTGGGTGGACAGGGTTGCCTGGACAGGGTAGCATTCATAGGGAAGCGCCCTCCTGATGTATTACCCTGCTATCTGAGAGCTTCAGACATCCTGCTGTCACCCAGAATCGCAGGTGTAAACACTCCGCTTAAACTGCTTGATTATTTAAAGGTATCCAGAGCAATCGTAGCAACTGATCATGAGGCAAACAGGCTTATATTAGATGACACTACTGCTGTCATGACTAAGCTGGAACCGGAAGAATTTGGAGAAAGTGTGGCACGTTTGGCTGCAGATCCGGAATTGCGAGAATCAATTGCAGCCAACTGCAGACGCCTTGTTGATGAGAAATACAATTTTAATGTTTTTAGCAAAGCTATTGGCAGATGCTACAGTGAAACTTTGAATAAAAATGCCAATATAAGAGACTGATTATTTTATTAAAGGAGGAGAAATGGAGCGAACAGCTGTTAAATTAAGTGTAGAAGAACGACAGGATATTGAGAAAAAATCTTCTGCCGTATCACTGTCAGATATGGAAATGTTTATTTTCCCGGATTTGATATATAGCTTGCTGCTGGCGAATCTGATGTCACCAATCATTTGGCGCTGGCGTGAAGATCCCTGGTTTGATGATATAAAGCGAAAAAGCATAATTACACGTATTAATCGGGTAAAGCAATATATAATGGATCGATATGTTTTCAACCTCGACCTCGAAACGTGGGGGTTGACAACCAAAGAAAAAGAACTCGAACGATTCCAGGACTTTATCGATCTTGATATGC
>JAAZFF010000365.1 GCA_012511845.1 Lentisphaerota bacterium | reverse complement strand
TCTTGTTTACAGTTTCCCGCTCTTCGGCTGCAGGATCTGAATCAGCCACGATACCGGCTCCGGCACGGAATGTAAGACGTTTGTGCTCAACTATCGCAGTGCGTATGCAAATGGCAAAATCCATGTTGCCGTCAAATGAGAAATATCCGCAGGCTCCCCCGTAAGGTCCGCGCGGTGTCTTTTCTATTTCTGCTATTATTTCCATTGCCCGAATTTTTGGCGCACCGCTCAATGTACCTGCCGGAAAACCTGCCTTGAAAAGCTCGAAAGCGTCGCAATCATCACGTAACTCCGACACAACATTGGATACGAGATGCATCACATGTGAATATCGTTCAATTATAAGCAGATCTGTTACCTGCACCGTTCCCGGAAGCGATACACGCCCCAGTTCACTACGTGCCGAATCCACGAGCATAAGATGCTCTGCGCGCTCCTTCTCATCCTGTAGCAGCGAGTCGGCATTTTTGCGGTCCTGCTGCTCGGTTTCACCGCGCGGACGTGTCCCCGCTATCGGACGCAGGCAGGCTGTCCTGTTATCAAGTCTTACGAGCGTTTCAGGCGAAGAACCTATCAGGGTGCAACCTTTGCATTTGAAGAAAAACAGGTAGGGTGACGGATTGATATAGCGTTGCATCCTGTAAAAACCCACCAGATCATCCGGGGCATGACCCTCAAACGTGCGTGAAATAACGCACTGGATTACCTCACTTTCAGAAATATATTCCTTAACCCTGTTCACATTTTCCATAAACTCTTCCGCAGACTCCAGCGGTGCCGGCTGTTCAACAACAGTCTTGGACATATCGAAAGAATTCGAAGAACTCGTTTTCATGTCAGCAAGAATCTCTTCTACACGTGTCAGGGCATTGTGATAGATTTTTTCAGTGTCACCATCTGCGGTGTATGCAAGGGCGACAACGGCAAGCGTATGCGCTATATTGTCGAAAACGATCAGATTATTCGGAATCATAAATTCAGCCAAGGGCTGTTCCGGCGCCAATCTGTTCGGTATCCTGTTTTCGAAGAAATGCGCCATCTCATACGCAACATATCCGACAAGTCCTCCGCTGAAGCGTGGTAGCTGCGACAGTTCTGCCAGCTTGTACGGCTTCATGAGATCGCGCAGAACTTCCATCGGATTGCCACCGTGTGGAATGCGTTTCTGTCTGAACCCCTCGCGCACGACAACATCAGTTGCGTACACAGTAACGATGGCACGTGCCGACGTGCCCATAAAGCTGTATCTGCCCCAGCGCTCTCCGCCATCGGCAGATTCAAACAGGAAAATGTCGGAGCTTTTTCTTTCAAAACGCTTCAGGACAGAAACGGGAGTTTCTGTATCGGCAAGAAGCTTGACTCCTACCGGGATTACAGTTGAAGATTCTGCCAACCTGGTGAATTCTTCTTTTGATGGGAAACTATCGAGGATCATAAAAAACCTTTTTTGTTCAAGTGTGGATATATTTGGAAATTAAAAATAAAAAACACCGGCGAAATTCTTTTCAGACATCGCCGGTGTATAAAAGTCGGTTGGGGATCAAAAATAGATCACAAACAACACGCCGTGCGATGTACATATCCGCGCCACCACCCGTTCCTGACTATGTTATCTGTATTCTTCAAAAATATGTTTATTTGTCTGCTCATGACATATTGCGTCCTTCAATGCGTTACTTTATACAGTAACGCAGAATGAACGTCAAGATATTTTTTTCATCTTTTTTTATTTACTTTGCATGGTGGTACCGCAGGGCTCCGCACCTGCATAGTGGCAAGGTCCGGCAAGCCGGGCAGTGATCAGTGGACAGTTTTCTCATGAGCCGAGACTGTAGCATAGACATTCCTGTCTGTGCATTACTTTCCACCATCGACGTCGTAATGGTAGGGCGACGCATTCCGAGCGCGCCGTGTGTGATGCATGTTTTCTGGGCTGTGGGGCAC
>JAAZFF010000038.1 GCA_012511845.1 Lentisphaerota bacterium | reverse complement strand
TTTCTGGTTCCGTCCCTGATACATACTCACCCTGAAGAGGCAATCAACCTTTTCTCCTGCATCAACAGTTGTTGTAAATTCAGGAGTCTGGAAGTCGTAAAGTTTAACTCCCGGCAGCTCACTCACGAAATCGACATGACCTTGAAAGGTTCGCCGTATCTCTGCCTCTATCGGCTTTACCGTATAGTTTCTAATACGCTGCGCATAGAGGGAATTATCATTCCAGCCAGCGACAGAACTGCGAACGTCTATCTTCACTCCCTGATCTCCGACTTTACGAAGCACATCCACACCCTGCAGATGCATCCATATTTCATCACGGTAAGCACGCAATTTAATCAGCTCAAATATAACCTCCGGATCCGTGCCGAGATTTACTTCAATCTTGTCACCAATCGGTATGTATTTTGTATTTTCCTGAGCAAGATACGAGAGACCTTCTCGTCCATTTTGCCGGAAAACACGTACAGTGCCATCAGGCATCGGAGACTCTCCAAGCTTTGACTCCTCATCATTTGTCATGATATAAAGCCGTACAAGCCTGTCTCCGTATTGTTTCGGTCTGTATCTGTACTGTATTTTGAAAGGCACTTCTTCTGCATCAACAAACCGCATCCGCTTTGACCAGCCGTTTGGTATTGTTTCTGTCCCCGGAATAGTAAAAATGAAGTATTCCGAAAGCCCTTCTTTTACTATTTCTTTCGGTTTCTCAAGACGTTGTCTGAAACCCATGCCTGACTCGCTGTCTGCCATTGCAGCACCCAACATTGCCGCAGGTAACTCAGCTTTATCCAGGGCACGACGCATTTCCGAATAAGCGCCGCTCCTTTTTAATGACTCTTTCCCCGGTTTAAATTGGGCGAGATGAGCAATAGCTTCAACAAGATTTATTGTCCCGACAACGAGGCGCACCTGTGCGCTTTCATAGTCTTCACCGCTATTATTTATCACACGTACGTAACCTTCCATCGCAAGAGATGTTTCTTCTGCGTTGCTCGTCAATACATAATCTGCACTCCAGGAAATACCGCTTGTAAAGTACGATATTTCTACGGCAGCCTCCATATCGCCATCGCTCATTACATTCCAGTACAGCATCTGCGGCTTATCATGTGGAAAAGTTGTGTCGAGAAGTGACAGTTTTTCCGGATTTGTCAAAAATCTCAACTCTACAGAAGACGGATCAATCAGCGTATTTACCCATGAAAACTGCAAGCCGTTAAGACCATCTTTAAACGTCAGTTTTCGTGTTTCACGTACAAGCGTCAAGTCTTCGCTATTGTAGATGGTAAGCTGAACTGTATCGCGCGCCGGAACAGTAGAAAGATCCACATTTCTTGCAAAAACATCTGAGCACAGGAACATCGCAAACGTAATTGTTGCAACAAATTTTATAATATTTTTCATTTCTTCTCCCTGATTATTGAACATTACCACTCATTGCGGAACTTTATGTGCAACTTGCGTGTCAATTTTTCTGCTTTTCCATCCTTGTCACGTGCCGGCAATTCAACATGAAACAATATATTCTCAAACGTTGACTTTTCTTTGTCAAATCCGTTGATCATGTCTGTTTCCGGCAACATGTCCCATTGAACATCGCGGTTCGAATTCGGCGTTCCCGGTATTTCCCTGCGTACAGACGGCAGATTTTCGGAAATATCGAGCGTAACCGGTTCATCCTTGAAATTTTCGATCTCATACTTTATCACGACCGTGTAGTCGTACAGGTTGCCGGCTACCCTTGTCCTTTCACTTCCGTCAATAGTGCGCACAACTACAATGTCCTGCGCAACACCGAGATACAGCCTCATTTCATCATCTATGGGCGTAAACTCTCCCCAGTCCTCTCCCAGAAAAGCAGTTGAAGCACCGGCTGCTGCTGCATCCGCCGGTTCTATGAAAATACGAACCTTGCCGTAAGGCAGCGGTTCCTCTCCTAGGTTGCTGTTTTTGTCATTCTTTAATACGTAGTGCATCGGAACACGCAGCTTGTTTCTTGGACGTTCGATATAGCCGAACTCTGCCGGGTTACACGTATATGTTTTTCTTATTGGAACTTTCTCATACTTGTGTACCAGCATTTCCTTCGTCTCATTCAGACCTACCGGACGCGTAAAGTTGCGCACCCACCCTGCCCACAGATTTGCTCACTTGTCGGCATCGAAGGACGACATAAACTCTTCATTTGCTAAGTTATGGAGCCTCATATATTGTGACAGAGTCATAGTACTTTCATCGTTGGATGCGCGGGCACGATAATTGAAGCTTTTGGAAAGATTTCCGAGGATATAACTTATGCGCACACGCATTGAGCCGCTTTTATTTGCTGCAACCTGCCATACCAGAGCCTGTTCATTCGGCGGATAACTCACAGAAAGCACGTTGGCTTCAAGACCGGCATTGCCCGCTCCTTCTGCCGGCCCGATAAGTCTGAACACTATTGTATCAGGATTAATTGCCGTATTCGCCCATGAAAAATCGACCTGATTCGGTTCTCCGTTTTCAGGGGTTTCAACGAGTGGAATAACGCGTTCTTCTTCAACAAGCGTTACATTCTGATGATCCAGTTGTATTTCCACTTTCTCGCGCAGAGGAAGTGTAATAAGTTTTATGCGAGCCTGCAATACAGCCGGCATCATAAGAAATATGATTAAAAGCAGTGTGGAGAAAAGCAGAGAATATAAAGACCTCCCCCTTTTCATCATTTTCAAATTTGAGGATAATGCTACTTTCATTTTGCTCCTTCTTTGTTTCTACTCTTGCAAATTATTTAAGTGTGAATCTGTTCTACAGAGGCGCTCACGTGATTTGCTGGCAATATTATAACACAAACTTAAAACGACTTAAACACTGTTTTTGAGCGTCCCTGCAACCGCCGTGGCATGGGCCCGGCAAGCCGGGCAGTGATCAGTGGACAGTGGGCAGTGGGCAGTTTGCCAAGGAAGCGCGATGTAGCACAGACATTCTTGTCTGTGCCAAGGATTGGGCGACGCTCTCCGTAGTGCGCCGTGGTTGGGTGAGCCTGGGAGCCCTGAGCGCCAGCTCGGGTTTGGTTGCTGAGCGCTGGAGGGTGAGCGTCCCCGCGAACCGCAGGCGATTCGAAGCGGCTCATGAGGACATTCGCCCTCCAGCCTGGCCATGCGCATCCTTACGTAATGGAGGGTGAGCGTCCCCGCGAAC
>JAAZFF010000364.1 GCA_012511845.1 Lentisphaerota bacterium | reverse complement strand
TGAATTGCCTGAAAACACTTACGTTGAGTTTCGTGACAACCGCGAGTGGGGTTGGAATGTTTTCTATGTCTCATTCACAATTCCTTATGGAGGTAAATCAGCAGTGACAAAGATTTTATTTGAGAACGATTCTTCTGAGTTTGAACAGGCGAAGCTTGTTGATGAATACGGACAGGTACCTCGTGATTTTCCCGGCAAGATAAAGAATACTGATGAACTATTGGCTGATGCAAAAGTTGAGAATGAGTTCTATAACTCCCTGACAACACTTCCGAAATTGAACAAATATGGTGGTCTGGAAGGAAGCGGCAAAAAACATGGTCTTAAATCAACCGGGTTCTTTCATGTGGAAAATAAACCTGTCGATGGGAAGGATCGCTGGATTTTGGTTGACCCGTCAGGTGATGCTTTCTTCCATCTAGGTATATGTGCTTTCGGACCGAGCGATGATTTTACAAATGTAGAAGGTCGTCGCGATTCCTTTACATGGCTGCCGCCTCATGATGATTTGTTCACTGCTGCCTGGAAGGACAATCCCGGTGATTGGTGGAACAATCGTGCTGTTTCATATTATAAAGCTAATGTAATCCGTAAATATGGGCCGTACAATGAGCAGGAGCACATCGGGCGCCTGATCGATCGTGTACTCAGTGCCGGATTTAACTCAGTGGGCGCTTTTTCTGGAATTCCTTCTGTTGTTCATGAAAGGAATTTCCCGTATGCTTCCATGCTCCTGTATGGAAATGTGAGGAGTATCAAAACTGTTCGCGGCATGTTTGATCCGTTCGATGAAGCTACACCTCGAGAGATCGACAGGTCAATGTCGGGCTATGTTGCGCGCAATGCAAACGATCCGCTGCTTATAGGATATTTCCTGGCAAATGAACAAGGTCTCGAAGACATTCCGCGCGCCATTCCCCAGCTCGATGGTTCTTACGCATGCAAGCGCAAGCTTGTCGACCTTCTTGAGAAAAAGTATAAAACAATTGAAACCTTCAATAGCGCCTGGAATCAGAATGTGGCATCGTTTAACGAGTTAAACGACCGCGGTCTTGCACTTACTACAGAGGATGTCTTTGCCGACACGCAGGTGTACACAGAAATATTTCTTGAAATATATTATTGTATTATTACCCAAACATTTCGAAAGTACGATAAAAACCACATGCTCATAGGTAACAGATGGCAGCCGGGAACAGCAAACAGTGAAACACTCTGCAAAGTTGCAGGCAAATACATGGATGTCATAAGCATCAACTACTATGCTTCCGAGATAGATAAAGGTTTTGTGAGCCGCCTCTACGAATGGACAGGACGCAAACCGCAAATGTGGAGCGAATTTTATTTCACCTCAACAAAACAGAGTAACGCTGGACCTGGAGGTCATGATCTTGATACCCAGGCGGAGCGCGGACTTGCCTATCGCAACTATGTTGAAAATTCGGCAGCACTCGGTTTCGTAGTGGGTGTGGAATGGTTTACACTTATTGATCAGGCGTCCACGGGACGCTTCTTTGAAGGATTCAACGGTGAAAGAAATAATACAGGACTCTTCAGCATGACAGACCGTCCGTATAAAGACATGCTTGTGGAAATGAATAAAACACATAACGTAATTTACGACGTGTGGCTTGACGGTGCTGAACCTTTTCTGTTTGATGATCCTCGCTACAATCCGGTGCAGGGCGAAGCGATAAGGCAAATCTCTGCCGGCAGGGAAATCAGTCCCATCGAAGTCAATGGACAGCAGTCCGGTTACCCACTGCGTCCGCCTGAAAGAATCAGCTCTAAGCGTCTCGTTGTGGGCAGATCAGCTGAAGGTCTTGAGGCTTCTTTCAAAGCAGCGTGGAATGATGATTTCTTGTTTCTTATCTTTGATGTTGCTGATGCAACGCCTATGATGAATAAAAACTCTCCCCCGTCTCTTTGGTCAGGTGATGGCGTGGAAATATTCATAGGAAGTGAACAATTCGACAGGGGAGGGGCGATGCTGTTTACCGACAGGCAGATACTGCTCGGTGCAGGTGGGAATAATCAATTTTATGTTCCCAACGTAGCACAACAACCTGCAATAAAAACGGAAGTTCTTCAGGCTGTAAACGGAAAGGGATATACGATGGAAGCTGCAATTCCCTGGAAAGACCTTGAAATTACCCCGAAGGAAAATATGACGTTGCTTTTCGATATCTCAATCGACAACAGTGATGATGGAAACAGCAGGACAGCGCAAATAGTATGGAACGGCACAGCACGCAATTCAGGCGATCGCACTGCCTGGGGTCGCATGATCCTCGTTCCGTAAATATTCACATAACGAACAAATACCGCACAAGCACCGTTTATATGTCTTTAAACGGTGCTTGAAGAAAGTTTTTGTAATGGCAAATAAATGGTTGATTGTTTCTGTAGCAGGCTTGGGCTGGGAGTATCTGGAAAAACGTAAAATAAATCGTTTGGCTGGTCTTGAACTTTCCCCTGCTGATTCAATCTTTCCCGCTGTCACTTGCACAGCTCAGGCGAGTTTCAGAACTGCCACATATCCGAAAGAGCACGGCATGATTGCAAATGGACTTTTCGATCGTAGACTTGGCAAGGCGATGTTCTGGGAGCAGTCTGCCAATCTTGTCGAAGGTCCGCGTATATGGGATGCTGCGAGAGAAAACGGAGCGAAAATAGGCATTATGTTCTGGCAGCAGAGCATGGGTGAAAATGCTGATTGCATTATAACTCCGGCACCAATTCACAAACATAACGGCGGCATGGTTATGGACAACTATATTGTTCCGTCTGATGCAGGTGCCCGAATAAGAAAAAAATGCGGTAAATTTCCACTCGGTCGTTACTGGGGACCGCTTGCTTCACCAAAGGTCGGTAACGCCGTCATTAAGTATTTTGAAACTGCTCTCGAAGAGTTTCCTCTTGAAACAGTGTTTTTATACCTGCCCACTCTCGATTATGATTTTCAACGCTACGGTCCGGATGATGAAAGAAGCGTCAGATCTCTCGATATTCTTACGTTGCAGCTGGAGAGACTTGTGAGCCTGGCTGAAAAGAAGGGGTATAACATTCTGTTTTCCGGAGATTATGCAATAAATGAGGTGACTTCCGAACCTGTTTATCCCAACATTACTTTGCGGGAAGCGAGTTTGTTCAATACACGTTCTATAAAATCAATGGCTTATCCCGATCTGTTTTCTTCACGTGCCTTCGCACTGGCGGATCATGAGATTTCTCATGTGTATATACGCAATTCCTCAGATATTCAGCTGGTGTGGGATCTTTTTACATCTACCGGAGATTATGAAACCGTTGAGGTTAAGACGGCAAATACTACCAGGGGACACGATTCCGCCGGGGAAATTCTCCTTACTGCAAGGAAAGGTTCATGGT
>JAAZFF010000363.1 GCA_012511845.1 Lentisphaerota bacterium | reverse complement strand
GCGTGAAACCGCAAACAGCGCAAGGGTTGCACCATTGCGAGGCGCGGCTGGCGCAATCGTGTGCTCACCGCTTCCGCTTTACGTCGTGTTCGGGACAAATACGTTATGCACCGCATCCGTTGGCATCATGCGTCGCCCCGCTTGCGTCATGACTGCCGCGGCGCTTTAGTCGCCGCATGCTCTCAACGGACGGCGGCAAGCCGCCTCTGCGCCGCATCTCCGCATTTGCCCATCCTTACGCCGACACCCTCAGCGGTTCGCACACGCTTGCTTGCCGCGAGTCATGGTGGGGCGCTGGGACCGCGCGGCTCCGTACTCGCATCACGCCTGCCGGGTAAAGGTAGGGCGTGTTTCTCAGCAAACCGCCGTGGCTGGCGGGTGACAGCTGGAGCTTGCGTGATGGCATAATCGTTCTCGTTAACGTACTCGTACACGATTTAACCTTCACATACACATCGTCGTGTACGGGAAACGTGTACCGCTGCGCTGTGAACGGGTACGATCTCCCGGCAAGCCGGGCAAAGGTAGGGCGTGTTTCTCAACAAACCGCCGTGGCTGATGAGTGGTTGATGGAGCTTGCGTGATGGCATAATCGTTCTCGTTAACGTACTCGTACACGATTTAACCTTCACATACACATTCTCGTGTACGGGAAACGTGTACAGCTGCGCTATGAACGGGTACGATCTCCCGGCAAGCCGGGCTGGTCACTACTCAAGGTGTTTTGAATCTAGAAGCTTGTTATTTGGGGGCTTATAGAAGTAGATTTTTCAAGAAAAACCCGTTTCAATTCTGCTACTGAAAATTCTTTAAGTCCGGCCTCTGTCCACGCCAGCCCGATATCATCGATATGGTGAGAATCTGAAGAACGGATAACAGCATAGCCTGATATTTTTTCGTACCATTGATCGAGGTTCGCAGTACGACTCAATTCCATCGCATCGAAACCTTCTTCACCGGAAAGCACACCAAGTTGGGAGAAAACACTGGAATAGGGACGGTCAATATGACAGGCAATGAAGAGTCCGCCTAGTGCATGTGTTTTCTCTCCGATTTCATAAACAGTATGCGCAGTCGGCAAGCCAAGCATACGCCATTCCATTTCAATAATTTCATTATCAGCCGTTACTACAGGCTGATCTCCAAAAACCTCCGGTTTGTTTACCCGCTCAATAAGTCCGCCGTAGACCCATTCGGTCATGGATAGAGACTGTTCAACAGTGTCGAAGATGGACAGCATGTGAACTTCTTCAGCAGATGTAACCTCCAATCCGAATAGCGCAGAAATACCGATTCGTTCACAGCACTCTTTGAATGCCGGCGCATTTCTTGCGCTGTTGTGATCTGTTATTGCTATTCCCTGAATTCCTCGTTCCCGTGCTTTCGCTGCAATTTCGCATGGCGACATTTCAAGGGAACCACAGGGCGATAAGCAGGAATGTATATGCAGGTCAAAACGCATAACAATTTTATCAAATTATATCTTTATGTGTTTTGCAGGATTTTTCCTACAGCGCAAGACGCTTCAAATTGCGAAAGTGGAGTCGTTATAATTCCAATTCCTTCTTCTGCCGAAACGGAACTCATATCATCGGGGACATTGCGGTCATGGCATAAGATTATTATTTTCGCACCGACAAGTGTACAAACTGCCACAGTATTAATGTGATTTTGAATGGTGATAAGCACTGAATTTTCCGGGGCGTGCGCCATAACATCACTGAGCATATCTGAAGTATAGGCTGCCGTTATTGAAGTGCCTTCCGGAGCTGGAACACATATCGTGCCGTTACATGCGTCAGTGATTTTTTCTTGGGTCATTACGACGCTTTTTCCTCTTTTTCAGTTTCTTCCGGGTTTGTTATGTTAAATCTGCATCGGACAGTTGTTCCTTTGCCGACGGTTGATTTAATATAAAATTCATCTGAAACCCGTTTGGAGTTGACAAGCCCCATCCCTGCTCCGAATCCCAGTGATCTTATCCAGTCATTTGCAGTTGAAGCGCCATCACTGAGAGCCCATTCAATATCTTCTATGCCGGGACCGGTGTCTTTTGCTAATACTTCAGCATGGTTGCCTGATACAATGATTCCGAGGGTTCCACCATGTGAATGGATGCATATATTTACTTCCAGCTCGTAAGCTGCAATAGCGATTCTTCTTGTAATTTGGGCATCCAGTTTTCTTTCCTGCAGCAAGCGCTTGATTTCATTAGCTGCTTTGCCGGCGTTTTCAAAATCAAGCTTCACAACAGGGTATTCCCTAAGCATATAGAAGCTGTCACCTGAACCATCTTCCGGAGGGCGTGTGATCTGG
>JAAZFF010000362.1 GCA_012511845.1 Lentisphaerota bacterium | reverse complement strand
TTTCGTTTTCATCCAGTGAAAAAAAAGATGTGCTGGAGTTTTCTCATGAGCTGAGAATGCGGCGTGTCATGGAAAACGCCATGGGCCTTGACTTTTTCGGCATGTGGCGCGGAGCCGACATGGTTGATATTCTTCCGCATGGCTCCGGTTACAGGCTTTACCAGCGGTCGCTTGAAGGCAAGAAAGAAAGTCCTGTTTTTCCCACTGAATTCAACCCGAAGTTTGAAGTTGAACATATTGTTGAACCGGAAAACCCCAGGGAAACACGTCTGAACAGGAGAAAAGCACCTCGCAGCTAGGTAATGAAAAAAGCCATAATTTTCGGCACGGGAATCAGCGGCAGATCTGCTGCAGAATTACTCCTGAAGCATGGTGTTGCTGTAAGCGTTTATTGCCCAGAAGGAGCTGACAGCACGGCAGCAGTTGCGCTGAAGGAGTCCGGAGCTGTAATTCTCGACGGTGATCCCGTAAAAGCTGCAAAGATTTTTGTGTCGCAGGCATGCGGCGATTCTGTTGCTTATTTAAGCCCCGGGATACCTGTTTCAAGCCCGGAAGCGGATATATGCAGGAAAGCCGGAATTGCAATTACCGGGGAACTGGAAACGGGAGCTAGGTTTTTATCTTCCAAAATAATTGCAATATCCGGCAGCAAGGGAAAAAGCTCGATTGTCAAATTAATCGCAGATGCCTTGTCGATGAACGGCAGGAAAGCCCTTCCCTGTGCCAACTACGGCATAGCATTGACGGAAATAGCAGGGATGCAGTTTAAGCCTGATACGGCTGTTGCTGAATGCAGCTCGTTTCAGCTCGAAACGATGGGCAATATTTTCAAGCCGGAAACAGCGGCTATCCTCAATCTGTACCCCGACCATCTGGACCGGCATGGCACGATGGAGAATTACCGAAATATAAAGCTGGCGATGTTTCGCAATATGGAGCCGGATAAACTCGTATTGCTGCCCGCTCCATCAGAAGATCCTTACGGACTTTTGGAAAGCTATCGGAAAATATATGGCAGGGATGCCATTACTTTCGGACGCGGTGCTGACGCACAGTGGCGCTGGAGAGCGGGCGCTGTGGAAAACAGAGATGGAAGCTTTCGTGCAAGTATAGGAAGAAGCTATTTCGATCATGAGGTTCACGGTCCGGCAGCAGCAGCAGCGTGTGCTATTCTTCACAATGAAGGTTTAAGCAAAGATGCCATAGAACGAGCCTTTGCGAGATACGAACCCCTGCCCCACAGAATGCAGTTTGTTGGCATTATCGATGGAACAAGATTTGTGAACGATTCTAAATCAACGAGCTTTTCATCACTTGCAGCAGCAGTACGCATGTCGGCTCCCCCTGTATATCTTATTGCCGGGGGGAGACTTAAAGGCAAAATTGAAATTGATGTAAAAGAGATCGTGACATTTGGGGTCAAAAAAGTTTATCTTATAGGCGAATGCATGGACGAGATGTCTTTGGCTTGGGGCGCAGAGTTGCCTGTGGAACGCTGCGGTACTCTTGACAAGGCAGTATCGGCTGCGCATATGGATGCCTCAAACGGGGGGACGATTCTATTGTCACCCGGGGCGGCGAGTTTCGACCAGTTTAAAGATTATACTCAGAGGGGCGATACTTTTACAAACCTTGTGAGAAAATTAAAAACAAAACGCGGCTGATACCGCATAAAACAAGATCAAAACGGAGCATAAAAATGAAAAACTCTTTACTGCGTGTTATATTATCGACAAGCGCACTCGCAGTCGCGGTAGTCATAATTCAGGGATGTCAAACGTACAACCCATATTCAGACCAGGAGCGTACAACATTCGGGCGCGGGGATCGTGCCCCTGTAACTCCTAAAGAAACGGTAGTTGTTGAAGTAGGTACCACACAGGTGGAAACTACGGAGAAAATCGTCCCTGTACCGGTTGAACAAGTAGGAAGACCGGGCACATACCCTGATAGAATTACTTACAACGACGATGATACTAAAATACAGTATCCCGGTCTCACTAGAACAAGCAAACCATACACCCCTCCGGCAAAAACAAGTGTACCGGAGACTAAAACTCTGGAGAGCACAACAGCAGACGGGAAATACACCATATACACTGTAAAAGCAGGTGACACTGCCGGGCATATAGCCAACAGCCACGGAATGACCAGGGCAGAATTTGTAAAGCTCAACAACCTTGCTAACCCGAACCTTATAAAGGTCGGCCAGAAGCTGAAGGTAGTCTCCGGCGGAAAACCGCTGGCACCCGGACGTACAACTGCAGCAGTCAAGGCGGGTGAGTACGTAGTGGCATCGGGAGATACACTTGGAGGGATAGCCCAGAAGCATGGTGTAAAGCTTAGCGATCTTATAGCTGCCAACTCCATCAAGGATCCTAACATCGTTCGTGTCGGGCAGAAACTTGTTATACCCGGTGCTGGAAATACTCCTGCACGTACAGCAAAGCCAACCAGAGTCATTACACCAGTTGATGAAAATAAAAAGCTGGAAACTGACACGCAGCTCGTTCCCTCCATTGAAACTCCTGAAACCGATGAAACCCTGGAGGCCCTGCTCGATCAAACGATTCATTCAGACATGTCGAAAACTCTTATTGATCTGAAACAAGAAGCCAATGACAAAGAGCCAAAAGCAGAGGATGCAACAAGCTTTATCGAATACACGATGCAGGAAAATGAGGATATCTATACCTTGACTACAAAGTTTGGTGCCAGCCCAAGCGATATCCGCCGGATCAACAACTTTTCCGGGTCAACAATTCCCGTCGGCACTACTGTCAAAGTTCCCGTAAAAAACAAGTAAGTTTCCTGATCTGAGGAACAATGAAATGGGCGACCGCAATTTTGTCGCTGATAGTATTAGGGCTTGCCGGCTTTGGAATAGCCGTGCAAGCCAGTATAAGCAATGTACAAGGTGAAACTCTAGTCGGGAATCCCCATCACTTTTTACTTCAGCAGACAACATATTTTTTAATAGCATTATTGTGCTGCATCATTGTTGCTGTTGTTGATCCGGAATTTTGGACTAAAAAAGAGATTATAGTGCTGCTATGCATTGCTATTCTGATTTCGCTTGTTTCAGTCCATATCCCCGGTTTCGGAAAAAGCACAAAAGGATCAGCAAGGTGGATAAGCATGAAGGGCGTATCTATCCAGCCCTCGGAGTTTGTCAAGCTTCTGGCAATATTGCTTATGGCGTGGTGGCAAAGCAGACCCGGATGTTTGAACAGCAGTTTTAAACAGGGAGCCCTCATCCCCATAATAGTTCTCGGGATCATTGCACTGGGTTTTCTGTCACAACCTGATTTTGGCTCTGTTGTAATGCTAGGTGCTGTAAATCTCACTATTATGCTGACTGCCGGTTTCCGCATACGTCACATAATGCCTTTTGTTGCAATCGCACTCATTGGGTTATCCATACTAATAGCGCATGACCCGGTGCGGCGAGCCAGGGTAACATCGGTGTTGCGTTTAAACTCTGATAAAACAAGCCAAACTACCGACGGAGACTCCTACCAGCTTACTCAATCTCTCAGTGCTATAGCTTCGGGCAGACTTTATGGCGTCGGTTTCGGAAAAAGCGTTTTCAAACAATATTATCTTCCGGAAAATCACACAGATTTTGTGTTTGCAATGATCTCTGAAGAACTTGGTTTTATTGCATCAATTGCATGTATTGTCCTCTTCCTGGCGTTTATGTGGTGCGGTCTCATGATAGCAATTCGTGCCCCGTCGCCGTTTACCAGACTTCTGGCGTTTGGCATGACGATGCACCTGTCGATGAGTGCCGGCGTTAATCTTGGGGTTGTAACGGGACTTCTCCCCACAAAAGGTCTGGCATTGCCATTTTTGAGCTATGGGGGAAGCAGCCTGGTCAGTTCCCTGATAGCGGTTGGTTTCCTCCTGGCAACAGGATGGAGGTGCCCCGTACGGCAACACGGCAGAAAAAGAAATTATACCGATAATATTGAGCGGAAGGTCTGGGTGTCGTGACAAGCATGACGATGAGCGACAAGCCCCGTGCCCTTATCCTCGGCTCCGGTACTTCTACAGGCGTTCCGCTGATCGGATGCAGGTGCCCTGTTTGCACGTCTGCTGATCCAAAGGACTCACGTCTCCGCTCCGGTGTACACGTACGATGGCGCGGCTTTTCGCTGCAACTTGATGTATCTGCAGATTTTCGACAGCAGGCATTAAGGTTTGAGATCGAAAGAATTGATGCTCTCCTCATAACACATGCTCATGCAGATCATCTGCTGGGATTAGATGAGCTGCGCCGCTTCAACACAATTCAACAATGCCGCATTCCTGCTTACGGACGTAATTTCACCCTTAAGGGAGTGAGCAACATGTTTGGATATATCTTCTCCCCGTGTCCGCTGCAAAGCGAACTGTACAGACCTCAAATGGACTTTATAGAGATCGGAGATGAAGCAGTGCAGATCGGACCGTTTACTGTTTCTTCACTGATTGTGCCGCATGGTCCGACAAACTCTACTGCCTTTAAAATTACGTGCGAAGGTCGCAGTTTCATATACGCCCCGGATTGCAGCAAGGTTGAAGAAGATTTTGTAAACTTTATGATGGAGGCGGAATGCGTTATGCTCGACGGGCTACGCGATCGTCCGCATAAAAGCCATTTAACAATAACGGATTCTATAGAAGCGCTCAGCCGCAGCCGTGTCAAACGCGGCATACTTACACATATCGGACACGATTTATTGCATGCAGATATTATAAAGCGACTTCCGCCTGACATAGAGCCGGCATACGATGGCATGGAGTTTGAATGGTAGAAAAGGGTCCAAAAACACAATCATCCCTGCCCTTGCTTGAAGTTGAAAACCTCGTTGTTGAATACAAGGGACGCCCCCCAAAACGGGCAGTTAATGGGGTGTCTTTTTCTGTACAAACCGGTCAGTCAGTCGGTATCGTAGGCGGCAGCGGATGCGGTAAAACCACAATTGCAAAAACCATAGTGGGGTTGCAAACCCCATTGTCTGGAAGAATCCTCTTTGAGGGACACGACTTGTTCAGCAAGGATGATAAAAACAGAAACAATTCATATCGCGAAATACAAATGGTTTTTCAAGATACCCTGGGAGCACTGAATCCCCGCATGAGGATCGGAAGTGTTTTGGCGGAAGTATTGAAGTTTCACAGACGTAAGGAGTTTACGGACAAGGCACAGATAAATATCAAAGTGTTGGAACTTCTCGACATGGTGGAACTTACTCCGGACCTTGCTACTCGCTTTCCGCATGAGATCAGCGGCGGTCAGCGCCAACGTGTAGGTATAGCCCGGGCTCTTGCTGTAAAACCCCGCCTGTTGATTGCCGATGAACCTGTTTCCGCCCTCGATGTGGCAGTTCAGGCACAGATGCTGAAAATGCTGCATCGCTTGCTCGAACGGACGGGGCTGACCATGATTTTTATAGCCCACGACCTTGCAGTAGTGCGCAACTTGTGCGACCATGCAATCGTTATGGATTCCGGTATTATCGTGGAGCAGGGAGATCCTCGAGAACTTTTTTCAAACCCGGCTGCTGAATTTACACGTGCCCTTGTGGCTGCTGTGCCTGATGTATCGCGCTCATTGGAAGCATTCAAGGGACCCGATAAGTCGGACCAGTGCCGAAGGTAGGGCGCCCTTCTCCCGGCTCGTCCGCATTCACCCACTTTCCTCAGCCACTGACCATTCTACCTTATACGCAACACCGTGCCCGCCTGATCACGGAGGACTATTACTGTGCCCTCACCTGTGGCTACGGCAGCATCTGCCCAGTCATTTATTTCCTCTACGATGTATTCTCCGGCAGGTATACAACGCTTTTCATTAAAGAGGCGATCGACTGCAAGAATCATATCATCAGCAATAAACATGAGGTTCCATGTTTCGTTAATATCGATCCCCTGCACGAGCGTAGTGTCCGACTTCACACCGATGGAAAATCCGTCGGCGACAAGTAAGTTTTCCGCACCGTCGGCAGTGAATTCAATTGAGCCGCCGTCGAGGCAAACCATGTTGTTGGCGTGACCGTCAGAAATTATCGAATCGCTTGAGGGTAAGCTCAGTACTCCATCAGAGGAGACGGCGACACGGCCTGTCTGCTCGAGGATCAGCTTGTCGAGTTCCCATGTTTCTCCCGATCTTATAACAGCAGCCTTGTAGTAATCATCAACGCGTGATGTTTGTGCTAATCCTCGGTTATACAGGCGCATAGTGCGCTCTCCGTCTTCGTCCAGTGAGGCAATGTAAATTGTACCGTTAGCGCCGAACGCCTGCATTTCTCCAGCATTTGTCTGCGGTCCTGTCGTCATGCCGGAGGCTGCTGTGATGGTACCCTTGAAAGAGTTTGTAAATTCTGAATATGATTCGGCATCAGTATAGATGGCTATACGACCGCCTCCGCCGGTCGGACGCTTGCCCGCTTGCACACCGCAATCGGCATCGATTATTCCCGTACCGAGGAGACTGCCTGCAGAAATGTATACGCTGCCGCCCGCGTGTGAGCAATAGCTGTGAGCGGAAGCTCCCTTTACGGTGATGGTGCCGTCGTGTGTGAACGTACCGTTTACAACGATATTGAACAATCCCCCGCCGCCGGGGTTGCCTGTGCTGGTGGAAGTAGAGGTGCTGCCGAGGTCATCGGGATAAAGATAACTTCCATAGCATGGACCTTCTGAAGAATACCCGCCCTGTCCGCCGTGTGATACACCGACAAAGGCATGGGTGGTACCGGATGGACCGCGCTGATTGCCGTAGCCGGCGCCAAGTCCGTCGAATGTGAAGTTCTCCTCCGTTACAAGATCGCCCTCGACTACAAGGAAAAGTCCGGCAGGGCTGTTTTGACGTGATCCTGCATCGCGTCTGTGCTTCCAGGAGCCGCCTGAGAGTGTGGCGTCGCCCGTGACAGTGAAGGCTTTGAATGAGCCTGTTTTATATGTGTTGAAGGTGACTGTATTATCGTACTCTTCCGTCTGTATCCAGTTTGCAACAGTGTCGGGCAGTTCTTCTGATGTGTCGGCGTCCCACGTCATGGCTGCTGTTGAGTACCAGTCGAGCAGGATTGTATCTGTTTCGGTGGGGATGCGGCCAAGGCTCCAGTTTGAGGCATCTGACGCCTTTCCGTCTTCGGGAGCTATCCAGACGTTCTTCCCTTCCGGCAACTGTATCTTCTCTATATCCAATGAGGCGGATGCCAGATGGTTGGTATAGTATGCTGTGGGTAGAATGGCAAGTACGATGGTGGTAACTTCCCGAGATTGCACATCTACTACAGGCACTACTTCGACCTCTACGCTCTCCATGCCGGCAGGTATGGTGACAGTGCCGGACATCTCCTGGTAATTTTTGCCGACTTCGGCTGTGCCCGATACAGCGTAATCGACCTGAAGATCGAACGTTGTGGCAGAATCTGCCGAATCGCGACTGATTTTGAATATGCCGGGAACGTATCCGCTTTCTTCGGCATTGCTGACGGCTTCTACCCATACATCGCCTGTATAGAAAGAACG
>JAAZFF010000361.1 GCA_012511845.1 Lentisphaerota bacterium | reverse complement strand
TCACGCAAATTCCGCCGGCACACGCACTTTTAAAACAGCATTTGGAACCCGCCAAAACCCCAATAAACACAAGGGGGAAAGGGGGCGGCTTGCCCGTTTCCTGACCACTATGGGATGCTAGTGTTTTCATATTGAAGTCTCCAGCTCAAAATTACTGCTCTTTCCATTCTATTACACCCCAAAGAGAAGGTGCCAGCTCCGCCTCGGACGGCACATCCGACGTTATACCGGTTGCCTTGTTGCTCCAGTAAATACGTGCTGTTGTTTCTGAGCCATTGCCCCGAAGCACGCCGATATCTCCTGCAATACGCATACCCGGTTTTGGAGAAAATCCAAGTAAATCTAGCGGAACGGATATTTCAAACGAGCCCTTTCCATCACTTGCCAACTCGACATGAGCACTTACATCTTCCACTCGATCAAACATTACTGTCCTCCAGGGAGAACTGAATGGGATTTTTTCTGATTTCGGAGTTCCCGAGACTACCTGACGATACAGCATTGCCTGAGTTTTATTCCCCGTACGAGTAACAAGCAAACGGAGATCCCCATCTTCCGGCTTTGAGTGCCCGAGCTTGGCAGCAGGTCTTGTCGAAAGCATCAAATCCAGAGCCCCGCCCGTTTTAAACAGCGCATTCAGCTCTTCGCCCGAGTTTTCCAGCAACCTGCTTTCTGACGTATCCCACGCAGCATACAACTTCCCGCCAGAAACTGCCAGAGCTCCCAGAATATTATAAGGTTTTGCATTCGAATTGAAGTTTGCACCTGCCCCGCGACGATCTATCTCTGCCCAGTCGGCACCTTTCCAATCTGACAAATCTCCATCGACAACAGGCGGCTCTGCCCTGATTGCCGCCGACAGCACTCCGCTTCCGTAGCTGCGCTGACGCAACAATTCGCGCTCCTGAACATATTTGGCAGACATCGCAAGGTGTTCGGGTTTTACCAATACTCGCGTTGGCGGAATCCGTCGCAATGTCTCCAAACCATCAAGGCGGACAAGACTACAGTTTGCACCATCGACAATATAAATCTGACCATCAGGAGTCTGACTTATCGAAGGCCAGAAGTTTTCATCGTGCAGCGAAATTCCATCAAGTGGCATTCCACGCCGGGCTACTGACATCTTCCACAACTTGCCCTGTCTGACATCCTTGAATATCGTTGCAACGAAAAGTCCGTCGCGGGTAAAAATATAAAAATTACCCATATTGCCGTTAATTGCCCATAATGGACCTGCAGTACTACCCTTCGGCTCAACAAAACCTCCCAGGAGCCGCGTCGCCCCGATGACCTGTCCCGGAAAGGTCGGATGATCAGCATGATGTGATGCATGAAGTCCAGGCCAGGGATTTGGATAACTCCAGGTGGCACGACCTGCCTTGACTCCGCAAATGGAATGCGAATGAAACGGCTTGATACCCAAAGTAATAATTGCCTCATCACTGTCATCTGCCAACATCTGATCGCCGCCCGATGATCTTGGCGAATCAACCCCTTCAGCAAGGACTTTACCTCTGGAAAGATCGTAAAAAGGAATCCCGGTTTCTGAAAAGCGAGTTGGATAAAAACGCATGGCACGTCCATCAACACGAGATACGCAGAAAGACAAGTCGGGCATTACAGTAACTCCTCCGACCCTTCCTTGCTGCATTGCCACCTCTTCCGGCTGAACCTGACCATCCTCATTTGCATCAACCCAGACAAACAACACCTGATTTATTCCACCATCACG
>JAAZFF010000360.1 GCA_012511845.1 Lentisphaerota bacterium | reverse complement strand
GGACGGGCTGTCAGGAACTCTCCTGATGCAACGAGCTGCTCTATTTCATCTTCCAAAGTGTCACTCAACTTATATCCGGTTGATGCAAATATCTTTATCCCGTTGTCCTGGAACGGGTTATGCGAGGCGGATATAACAATTCCGGCTACACAGCGCATCGAACGTGTCAAATAAGCTATTCCGGGGGTAGGAAGGGGACCGGTCAGCAGAACATCTACACCCATTGAGCAAATTCCAGCTGTTAATGCATTTTCAAACATATAGCCGCTTAATCTGGTATCTTTGCCCACAAGAATTCTATTCAAACCTGTATGATTGCGTTTCAGTATACTTGCAGTAGCACGACCGATCGCCATAGCCAGTTCTGCAGTCATGGGATACTCGTTAGCTATTCCACGAATACCATCTGTTCCAAATAAAGTTCCCATATTATTTATAATTCAAGTGCTCTAATCAGGCTGTAAAGCATGTCGTTAAACTAGTGCTCATTTTACCAAATTCCCATGTTATTCACAAGAATGTAATTGTTGCTGTTCATTAAATAATACATGAAATAATGTTTTTCGGTCATATACAGTAAGATCTCTTTAATATCTTTACATAATATATATTATGCGACATTGTTTTATTTCTCCAGAACACCCCTCTTCGTGAAATACATAAAATCATGAATGTGCTCATTATTCCATTCCATTGATTTTATCCTTTCTCCTTTTCTTAAAAAAACCCTGAAGCTGGGATAGACAGTCTTCCTGCATAATTCCGCTTATGAACTTCGGTCTATGGTGTACTCCCATGTTTTCAAAAATACTAAATACTGTCTGTGCACCGCGTTTAGGATCGTCCACTGCCCAGACAACATACGGAATGCGGGCAAGTACTATTGCACCGCCACACATGGGACAAGGCTCTTTTGTTACATATAATATTGAATTAAGAATTCGCCAGTCACCCGATGCTGCTGCTGCCTGAGTTATTGCAAGAATCTCTGCGTGTGCCGTCGGATCTTTTAAAGCCTCTGTCATATTATGTGCCTTTCCCAATATTTTCATATCAGAATCAGCTTCAGGCATTGTCACTATTACGCATCCGGCAGGAACCTCATCTTTTTCCAATCCCCTTTCTGCTTCTGCATATGCCATGCGCATGTAATACAGATGCGTATCCGGACTGATGGAATCAAAATTATCTGGTATTGTGGAAGTAATCATTTTTAAATAACGCTTGACCTGATCTGCCCAAAATGCTAGTCTGCACGGCGTTTGGCCAACATAGCTCAGCTGGCAGAGCAGCGCATTCGTAATGCGCAGGTCGTGGGTTCGAGCCCCTCTGTTGGCTCCAATTTCACCTCGTCATACACTGAAGGCGAGGTTTTTTTGTGCCTTTTAACACTACCTCCCCTGCCCCGATGTAGGACGTCGAGCCTTGTTTCGTTTTATAAAATCAGGGTCAATGGTATAAGCACTCTCCGGTGCTATTATATCATCTTCAGTATTGAAATTTCTGTCAGGACCTGCGCTTATCAGACGCGGTACACCATTAGTTGTCTCATAAAAGAAGGGTCTTTTCCAGCCATCACGACTTTTTATCGTGCTTACATATGGTCCATACCAATGGAAAATACCGGGATTAACTATAAGTGCCTGCAAGCCTCCGTCGCCGTAGTACTCAGGATATCGCCCTGTATCCTCTTTGAAATGGCGAAGTGCCATTGCGTATACAGCCATCCTGTTCGTAGTGATTTCGTAAGGATCCCTTTTGTCGGCTACGACTTTTCTCTCTCCGCTATCACTGGAAGATAAGGATAATGCTATCCCCAGTATAATCATTACAAGAAGAGCAAGCACTATCAGTGCCGGGTTCATCTTGGGTTTCGATTTATATCTTAATCCCAGTTGTCGTTTAATTTTCTCACCTTCTTTTAATATTTTTTCTTTTTTTCGTACGCTTGAAGCCCTGTCTGAAGTTGAGTACCCGTATGGCGGGCGAACTGTTTTATCGCATTGAGGGCATCTTAACTTGTTGGGTGGCCATATAAACGTTTCTTTGCAATACGGGCATCTGACCTCGACGCCTGGTCTAACAGGAAAGAATTTGTTTTGTCTCTTGTTGCCTTTATTGATGCTTGTGTCCCTGTTTTCAGACTCAGGCAACTGTTTATCATGGGTCGACATTTTCAAGTTCCAGCGATGAGAAGTCTATTTTTCTGTAGTAACAGTTTCGTGCTTCACCTTTCAAGTTAGATGTGTGGCAAATTCCCGGATGTATTGCATCTTCAGCGGCACGTACCATGTATAGCAATGAATTTTGCTCACAATTTACATAAGCTCCAAGTAAATCAAAGCGACATCCTGAAGTAGCTCCCTTCTCCCACAACTCATTTCTGGATGTACTCCAAAGAATAAGCTTTTTTGTGCGAAATGCCTCCAGCATTGCCTTTTCATTCGTATAGGCAATGAGCAGAACATCGCGAGTATCAGCATGTTGAACAACTACAGGAATACATCCTTCTAAATCATTCAGCTTGCTGAAGTCGAGCTTCAACACTGTTGTCTCTTCGATGGAGGTAAAGTTGTCAGACATCACTACTATAAGTTCAAAATGTGTTTCAGAAAACACCCGGTGTGAAACAAATTTCACTGTCGGGTCGACTTAGCTTTATACCTCAACGAAATCACTTGTAGGAACGCCGCAGACTGGACAAGTCCAATCGTCCGGAAGATCATTAAAATCCGTTCCTGGCGCGATGCCGTTATCTGGATCCCCTGCTGCAGGGTCGTAAATGTAGCCACATGTCTGGCAAACGTATTGTTTCATGTTGTTTTCCCTGATTTTTAAAGTTACGCGAAAGAAAAATACCTCGCGCCAAGTGCAACAACTTTATCATTTTTTCGTATTTAAGGTCAACGTTCGTTTCAATTTCAATCTTTAAAAAACGAAAACTTCCCTGCGTCAGCAAAGAAGTTGGAAAATCAGACGAATGACTTAAAGAAATGGTGGAGCTAAGGAGGGTCGAACTCCTGGCCTCTTGAATGCCATTCAAGCGCTCTACCAACTGAGCTATAGCCCCACGAAGTTGGAAACACAGGGAAATTTATCATAAATAGCTTCAAAAAGTCAACACCGTTTTTTTTGATTTTGAAATCTGAGCCCGGCTGGGAAGGTAGGGCTGGTTTCTTCCGGCTTCATCCGTTAACTACGCCGGGACAAGCCGCAAACCGCCGTTTGGAGGGTGAGCGTCCCCGTAAACCGCCGTGGGTGGTGATGCCTGGGATCCCTGAGCGCCTGCTCGGGTTTTGCTTCCGTGATGGCATAATCGTTCTCGTTCACGTTCTCGTACTCG
>JAAZFF010000359.1 GCA_012511845.1 Lentisphaerota bacterium | reverse complement strand
GATGGGTGGTTGCTGAGCCGTGGTTGCTTGGCGACCTCAATGAGGTCAATGTGGTCAATAGGATCAATAAGGTCAGTTGGTTGCAGGGGCGTGATGCGAGCTAATGCAGTGTCGAAGGAATCGAGCGAATCGAATGATTCGAAAGAATCGATTTGACTCGGGACTCGGGACTCGGGATTTGTCCGACGAGTCTGACCTGTCTGACAATAACGGCGGTTTGCGGAGAAACCAGCCCTACCTTGCTCAACAGCCGTGATGCGAGTACAGAGCCTCGCGGTCCCAGTGCCCTACCCAAGCCCTTCGGGCAGTGATCACTGGCACAGTTTGCCGGGCTCCGCGTGAAAAATCCGCAGGAAAAAGCCGTTAAAACTTTTCCGGACAGCTGCAATATGATAACATGCGCCGTTTTTCTGCCCGGTTTTCTCAGGCGTTACGGCAACTGTAATGCACTGTGTTCCGGTAGTAGAGTAGCCGGTTTAAATTATGCCCGACCGGGTATATACGTCATGAAATCATCTTCAAGTCACTTATTATCAGGTAATATAGCGAAAGCAGTCATAACTCTGGCGGGTCCCATGTTTGTCAGTGCTATTCTCCAAAATGCGCAGAGTCTAATTGACCTTTTCTGGGTTGGCAGTCTGGGTCCTGATGCTGTTGCTGCCCTGACGCTTTCCGGTGTTGTTCTGATGGCGATGTTCCCTGTTCAGATGGGGTTGGCAACCGGTACGGTTGCACTTGTTTCACGGGCTTACGGGGCAGGCGATGTCCGTCGTGCATCTCAACAGGCGGGGCAATCACTCACCCTCAGCTTGATAGTCGCTGTCATTTTAGGAGTGATTTTTCTGCCACTGCTTGTACCTATAGCTACATTGCTTGGGGCAGAGCCTGATGTTGTGGTGCAGGCTGTGAAGTATTTGCGTGCAAGCCTGATTGGCATGTCTTCCGGGATGCTGCTTTTTATAGCGAGCAGTTCACTGCAGGCATCCGGAAATACTACGGTGCCCATGATGGCTCTTCTTTTTGCAAACATATTTAATATGTTGCTTGATCCGCTTTTTATATTTGGCTTGGGGCCCATACCCGGCTTCGGTGTGGCGGGGGCTGCATGGGCTACTGTGTTGGCGAACTTGCTGGCAGCAGCCGGACTTATATGGATGCTTACTAGAGGGCGCTTGCAGATACAACTTGAAATACCTGACTTCATGCCGTATTTGCGTGATAGCATCCGATTGCTCCAAATCGGCTTGCCTAGCATGGCGCAGATGATGTCGCGCAGCATGATGGGGCTTGTCTTCTACAAGGTTATCGCACGCTTCGGTACTGAGGTCACAGCCGGCTACGGAATCGGTATGCGCTGGCACATGGTGCTGCTGATGCCCTGTTTTGTTTTCGGCAATGCAACAGCGACGCTTGTGGGACAAAATCTCGGTGCCGGACAGCCATTACGTGCACGGCGCACAACATGGGTTTCTGTTGCACTTGTCGAAATGGTTGTTCTTATTACGGTAATTTCAGTGTGGATCTTTTCCCATCAGTTTGTAGCGGTCTTTAATAATACGCCGAAAGTTGTAGAGGTCGGGAGTGAGTTTTTGCGAATAGTAACTCCTTTTTATCTAATGGCGGGGGTTTCAATTGTTTGCGACAGGGCTTTAAACGGGGCAGGCTGCACAATAGCAACAATGATATTTACTATTATTTCACTTTGGTTGGTGCAGGTGCCACTTGCCCTTCTTTTTTCCGGACAGTTGACTTTCCTCGCTTCCGGCGGGTGGTGGATTGTTGAAAATATCCCGATAATCAAGGCAATACTTGTGAAGGAATGGTTCAGCCCTGCTTTTCATGGGGTGTGGTGGGCGATGGGGGCAGCCAATGCGACCAATATGGTGCTTACAGTCAGCTGGTTTTCCACCGGGCGGTGGATGAATAAAAAATTGTGATCAGTGGTCCGGCTTGTCGGGCATCAGCTTTGCTGTTGCCAGCAATGACTCTTTTGATGGTATAAGGGGGAAGTATTCGAGTCCAACGTAGCCCTCGTAGCCTGCGGCTGCAATTTCTTTGAGCAGAAATGCGTAGTTTACCTCTCCGTTATCGGGCTCATGACGACCGGGGACACCCGCTATATGAAAATGCCCTATGGCATCCATATTCGCATGCAGAAACGGGGTCTGGTTGCCGCCCATGATTGCCATATGGTAAATATCGTACAACACCTTGACGTTATTACAGCCGGTTTCCTTTACAACTGCCATGGCGTCTGCTGCTGAAGCGAGCATGTAAGCTGGATGGTCGACTTCGTTGTTAAGCGGTTCAACATTGAGCTGGAAATCACGCTTGCGAACGAGTTCACCGGCTTCTGCCAGTGCTTCAACCAAAGCTTTTCTCTGCTCCTGATAGCTGCGACCGGGAATCTGCTGACCTGAGGTAACAACCCCCTTGTGGCAGCCGGCGGAGAGGGCGTTGTCGGTGTATCGATCGATGCGTTCCAGGAATGCTTTGCGACTGGCGGGATTAACGGGGGCGACATCGTCTTCATTCGAGAAGTTCATTACTATGCTGACAAGTTGGACGTCATTGTTGTTCATTAGCTTAAGCTCATCAGGATCGCTACCACGCCATGTTTCAACAAAATTGTAGCCGCATTCTGCAATTGCTACAGCGCGTTTGTCCCAGCTCAATTCTTTGAAAAAAATATCGATAACAGGTGTAAGTTTAAGCATTTTATAATTCCTTGATTCAGCATCTTTACAGAAGTTGTAAATAATAAAAAAAACCGGACGAGATTTATGCCTCGCCCGGACTTTTGATTTTACTTGGTATCAACAATTATGCCGTCGCCATAGACAGCGCTTTCGATTGATATGCCGAAAAAGGTACCGTAATAAACTTTATCGGCATTAGGTCCGCTACTGGGCGTGCGCAGTGAACCGCAACCGCTAAGTGTTGCAATAAGAACAACTGCAGCTATAAGTTTAAGGAAATGTTTCATGTTTGTTCCTTTTGTTGATGTTTTATGTCAGTGTCTGATTAATTTGTTTAATTACTGCTGACTCGAGGAATTTTATTATTTCATCATTTATAATACAACAATAAATGTGCGAGTTTGAGTTTTTCCAGATCCATGAGAAATCGTGTACGAGTACGGGAGCGATTATGCGGCTCATGAGGACATTCGCCCTCCAGTGCTCAGCAGCAAAACCCGAGCAGGCGCTCGGGGCTCCCGGGCGCATCAACCACGGCGGTTTGCGGCTTGCCCCGGCTTGTCAACTGTTTGCGGACCGCTACGGAGAGCCGTCCCTACCTGCTTGTCAACTGTTGGCGGACCGCTCGGCTAGCCCCCAAGCCCTTCCATCTTCCGATGACGATGTCATAATAAATCGTCGGTTCCAGCGGCAACATTATTGACGTAAGAACAATAACATGATTAAATGCTCCATGTGTAATTTATACTTTAGGGCACAAGTCCGCAGATATAACTTCTCCTTTTCGTAAAAATCGTGCAAGTGAGCTGGAAAAAATTGAAAAACAAGAATAACCCATTTATAAAATCATTATCGAGAGTGCTTCCTGAATCATTGAAATCTGTCGGAAAGATTTTCCCCCGTTTTTCCCTGGTATTCACAGTAATTTTAGGACTTTGTGCTGCGGGATGCGAAAAAACCATGAGCCTTGATTCAGATAGAGGTATAACAAGTTCAGGTGGAGGCGTAACAGGCGGAGGTGTAACAGGTTCGTGGAGGTTAACTGGAGCGGATGGTCATACATGGTATATTCACTTCGACAATTCGGGCAATTGGAAAATTACAGATGATTCTGCCGGAACAGCTCAACGAGTTTACGGTACATATTCCTTTAAAAACTCAAAAGCCCAGGGGCCGATGAAAAATCCCGGTGTAGGAACCGGGGAAATTATTGCGGCAGTGGCAGGCAACTCGATGCAGCTGGACTTCATTGAGCATTGGCACACGCCGCATAAGGTAGTAAAGTATTCAGGTACACGCTTATAAATCAGGTGGAGAATTGTTATGTTTAAAACCAGGGCTTCAAATTGCGGAGAAGGGGCGACAAATAATAAATTGTGGTACGATGCGCCTGCTGCCCAGTATGTGGATGGTTTGCCCATCGGCACAGGGCGCCTTGCTGCAATGGTACTGGGAGGTGTGGCAAAGGAGCGCATTGCCCTCAATCATGAATGGCTCTGGCGCGGCAATCATAGAAAACGTGATGTTGAATCACGCGTCAAGTACCTCGAAGAAGTGCGAAAATTGTTGTTGGAAGAGCATTGGGGGATTGCCGGACGGCTGGCTAACGATGCCTGGGGCGGAGCGGGTGGCAGCAGCAGTGAACCTCGAAGAATAGACCCCTACTCTCCGGCAGGGGATCTTTATATTGAAATTGGAACAACGACTTTTTCGGACTACCGCCGCGAACTTGATCTGGACGCCGCAGAGGCGTCGGTATGCTTTAATCTTATGAATGGAGGCAGGGTAGAGCGACAAACTATAGCTCACCTGACCGAAGATCGCATTCTTACAAGAATTTTCATGCCGCAGAAGCGTCTTGATACGGCGATCTGGCTTGATAGAATCCTTGATCCGGACTGCCGGCTTCGCTTTAATACGACTCCCGCAGGCATTCTGATGAACGGTCGCTTTGAAAGCGGTTTGCGTTTTCGCGTCCAGGCTGCAGTCAGGAGCAACGGAACGGTTTCTGTACACAGGGATCGCCTTCTTGTACGCGACGCCAGCGAAATTATAATATCGGTTAATATGGGTGTGGCAGTGAGGGGGCGCACTCTCGACGGAGAGTGCGGAGAGCTGAATGTACCGGATGCACGCTGGGATGAGCTGACGGCATTGCACCGCAGGGAGCACAAGCGTCACTTCGGCGGCTTTGAGCTCGACATTCCTTTGCCGATACCCGACATTCCCACTGATCGGCGAATTGCAGCAGCTCGCGCAGGTGCGAGTGACCCCGCACTGCCCCTGCTTTACTTTAACTACGGGCGTTATTTGCTTTGTGCGGCATGTGCCAACGGTGAACAGCCGGCAAACCTGCAGGGCAAATGGAATGAAGATCCCCGACCGCCCTGGGATAGCGATTTGCACCATGATATAAATCTTCAGATGTGTTACTGGCCTGCTGAAGCTGCAGGTCTGCAAGCATATACAAACGCACTTTTTACCCATATTGAAACTTTTGTACCTCATGCCAAACGAGCCGCACGACTCCTGTACGGTTGCCGCGGGGTATGTTTCCCGTTGCAGACAGATCCCTGGGGGCGTGCCACTCCTGAAGCATACGGCTGGGCGGTATGGATCGGCGCAGCCGCCTGGCTTGCCCAACACATGTGGTTGCATTGGGAGTATGGCTGCGATATTGAGTTCCTGCGCAAGCGTGCTTATCCATTCTTTAAAGAAGTTGCCGCTTTTTATGAAGATTATATTTTTGAAGGTCCGAACGGAGAGATGCTTATAGCGCCTTCCCAATCACCGGAAAATCGGTTTGTTGCTCCTGAGCCGCCAACTCCTGATGCGGAGCGGATCGCTCAATCATCGATCCCCGAAGAATTGGCTGCTGCAATAAATAAGGGTCCTTTGCATATTGCATCAATAGGCATAAATAGTGCGATGGATTTGTCGCTTGCACGCGATGCATTGCGTTTCGCAATAGAAGCCAGCAGGGAGCTGGATATTGATCGGAGCAGGCGGGCAGCGTGGGAAAAACTGAGGGAGAGTTTGCCGCCATTGCAGATAGGTCCGGATGGGCGGCTGATGGAATGGGATCGTCCGTTTGAAGAGGCAGAGCCGGGACATCGCCACGTGTCGCATCTGTACGGTCTTTATCCGGGCGATCAGATAACGCCTGAAACTGCTCCGCTGTGGGATGCCGCACGCAAGTCGCTTGAGTACAGGCTGAAACATTTCGGAGGTCATACGGGCTGGAGCAGGGCCTGGACATCCTGCCTTTTTGCCAGGCTGGGAGAGGGCGAACTTGCAATGGAGCATCTGATCGCGCTTATAACTGACTTTGCTACAAATTCCCTTCTAGATCTGCATCCGCCGGCGATTTTCCAGATAGATGGAAATTTCGGAGGGACTGCGGCTGTTTTGGAAATGCTTTTGCAGAGTTATCATAG
>JAAZFF010000358.1 GCA_012511845.1 Lentisphaerota bacterium | reverse complement strand
CTCTCTACACAGCTACACTGTTGCGCTCCACAGGCGATGCCCTCACATGGCAGTCACACACCTATGACGACAAAACCCGCCTGCGTTCCACCACATACTCCGACGGCTCCACAACAACAAACGCATACTCCTGCTGCCGCCTCCTGTGGTGGACTGACCGCAATGGCGCCAAAACCGAGCGACTGGCTCAAACCGGAACCGACCACTTGCGCCACGCCGTGCTGGAAGTATCGCTTCCCGAGCTGCCACAGAATGAATGGTACGTCACAGAATACCACTACGCCGAACCGGGCGCATACGATTATGCGCGAACATACGATTTCAAGGCGACCGAGCACGTGTCCGACGCAATGGGTCGCCGAGTCCGGATCAGGGAACTCGCCACCGACCCATCACGCTCCGCTGATATCACCGACCTGCGCAAAACCAACTTTGGATGGGAGACCGTGGAAACAACCGAATATCCGCATGGAACTTCCGACAGCCAGATACATACCGACGCACGCGGAATCGTGACAAAGTCGGAGTGGTTCCAGTCTCCTGTTGAGACCATTCATAAAACGGACACGCTCGACGGCTCCACGCTGCTCATACGAGACACATCACGCACCATCCGCGGAGGCGGTCACTCAACACGCCGGGAATGGGACGGAAAATGGACTGAAACCTGCGTCACTTCCTCGCATACAACCGACGGGCGACTTGTCGAGATCTCCATCACTACCACATCCGACGGCGCAATGATCACCAACAGCGTTGCGGAATACGATTTTCTCGGTCGCGTTGCCACCTCCGAAACACCCCTGTCGCAGATGGAGTTCGTGTACAGCGGCGGGTCGTCCCGCATAGTCTCCGAACACGACATGCTCTCCGGGCGTGTTTCCACCCCCGTATACGATGAACTAGGAGACATTATCGGCAACACGGCGGACGGCGTTACGTCAATGTCGCTATCAAGCCATGAACTCAGGTCGAACGACTGGTGGCGTGTGGGAACCTCCTTCCAGACCGCCGCCGGCGAGACCAACGGTCTCGTCGTACGCCGCACCCGGCTTACAGGTCTTTCCGATTCCCTGCGATCAGAGACTGAAACGGAGTCGGCAGGGTCGTTCGTCCGCGCCAGTTCGAGTTTCGATCAGCAAAGCAAAGTCTTGACCGTCACAACAGAGCGCAACGGCATGGCATCTGCTGTCAGCAAAAGGATGTTCGGGCGTGAGATTGAGAGGACCGGACCCGATGGCGTGATGCACTACAACTTCTTCGATCCCTGGGGCAGGGTTTACCTCACACGGGAACACGACGGCAAAAGGCTTTACTGGCGTAACTGGATTTTGCGCAACAGCTTCGGGGACGTGTTTGCCGAGGCGCGGTTCATTGAAGGCCCGCCGCAGTGGAACAACGTGGCTCGCTGCCATGCCTACGACCGCAGGGGCAATGCTGTCGCCTCCACAAACGAGTTGTGGGGGACCACGCATTGGCAATTCAATTCCCTGGGGCAACTTGTTTCGCAATCAGGAACACTTTATCCCGCCTGTTTTGAATATAACGCCCTGGGGCACCTTGTTTCAATGTCCACAACACGCGACGGAGTGATCCGGGATGAGACCATGTGGACGTTTGATCCAGCTACCGGTCTCAATACAGCGAAAACTCATGCCGACAACTCGGTCATATCTCAACACATACCCCGGACGGTCTGCTCTTGCGCACCACGTGGGCACGGGGTGCGTGGAGGCAAAACAACTACGATGCACGCCGCCTGCTCTCTGCCGCTTCTTATTCCGCAGCGGACACCCCTGGATACGAAATCACCTTCGACGCCTTCGGAAGACCGTCTGCCATTGTTGACGACGCCGGGAACGCTTACCGGTACGCATACGACAGCAACTCCGCCATGACTAACGAAACAGCTACAACTGTGAACATCACAGGTGTTTTTGCACGTATCCTTGACCAGCACGGCCGTCCCGCTTCCACCGGGCTCTCGGTCAACGGAGTTGAGAAAAGCCTGTCCGTGTATTCATACGATGCGTATGGCAGGATATCCGGAATCGCCGTAACAAATGCCCATGATCGTGGGCTTCAAGTAGCTTACACCAACTTTGCCGGGCGCACCATGGGACACATTGCCACGCTTCCGTCCGAGGATGTATTCTCCCGCATATTGACAAGGAATGGCTACCGTCCCAACCGAATCACTGCCAGCACCAATGCCTTCAATGGTGTGGATGTCACGCAGTTCACCTACGACCACGACGCACTCGACAGGGTCACCCGGCGCAACACCGACACCTTTGGCTACAATATGCGCTCCGAGGTTACATCGGCGATGCTGTCGGCAACCGCCTGGTCTTATTCCTACGATAACGCCGGCAACCAAACCACCTCTACCGTTGCCTCCGCTCTTTTTGCATGCACTGAATATACGGCGAACAACTTGAACCAATACACCTCCATTTTGGAAAGTCCGGCACAGGTGCGAACACCGGGATATGACCTGGACGGCAACATGGTCTCGGATGGTGCGTTCGGGTACGCCTGGGACTGCGAAAATCGCCTGATCTCCGTCTCTTCCAACGGGGTTCCAATAGCTTCCTATGAGTACGACTACCTGCACCGCCGCATCAGCAAAACGATTCACCATCCACAATCTTCTGTCCACTCATACATCTACGACGGCTGGAATCTCGCCCACGAGACTATTGAAGTCGCTGGCGGGGCTGTGTCCGAAATCCAGTACTTTTGGGGCACCGATCTTTCTGGCACGTTACAAGGTGCGGGAGGAGTCGGCGGACTTCTTGCGGTCAGCATTGACGGGCAATACTTCCTCCCATGCCAGGATGCAAATGGGAACGTAACTGAATACATTAATGAATCCGGCGCAGTCGTTGCACAATACATCTACGATGCCTTCGGTAGCACCATCGGACAATCCGGTCCTTTTGCTGATACTTTCCGCTTCCGTTTCAGCACCAGGTACCATGATCCTGAAACCGGGTTTTACTACTACGGCCGTCGCTTATACGACCCACCCCGTGGTCGCTGGCTCAACCGCGACCCGATTGAGGAGTCCGGCGGGCTCAATCTCTATGCATTCTGCAGGAATGATGGTGTGAATGCGGTGGATGCATTTGGGTTTCGAGTTTACTGGCCTTATATTGGCATCCTTATTGAACCAACAGTCGAGTTTGACTCTGATCACAATTTGCCCTTTCCCGATACACCTACTGCGGAGGATTACAAATGGTGGGATGTCCTTGGCAAAATGATTACTATTGCCGAGAAGTTCATGCCTGATGCAGTACGGGCATATCGCCATTATCGATCCGGTGCCGGAACAGATCTGACAGTCGATTACGAGAAAGCGTATAGAACTGACAGAGGGATACGGGCAGATATTGATGATGCGATATACGAGGCTGCTAGCGAGGCGGAAAGACTCTTTGCCGATGTTAAGAAAGGAGATTCTTCAGGGTGGCGTATGTCTAGTAATGCAGAGCTTAGCGGACAACCAACCACTCAAAATTGGCAGAAGACATTAGGGGTTCATCATATATGGGGAAGTGCTGAAATGCAATTGTGCAACGAGAAGTTTAAAATGTGGTTAACACTACATGCATTAGACAGATATAATTTTAACGAAGGAGATAAGGACCTAGCAACAGGGCTTCCAGATAATGTCAATAGAAGGTTTTCGCAACTGAGTTGGGCTAAAGGGTTTGTTACCAGAGGAACAATTAATCGAATAGTCAGCTGGGAGAGGGGGCGTCCGTACAAATTAACGATAAAGGATAAAGAGGGAAGCAAACCATGAAGCTTATTTGCCCAATTGCAGTAGCGATATTGTTCCTTGCAGCATTACTACAGTTCGATGTGACATACGGATACGATCTGGGGACATGGACAAATGGCAGCACCAGGTATGTTGCAAATCTTGATGTTAGCAACCCTGAGAACATGGATATAAGCTGGCGAATTGATGCTCCCGGTTCGTGGAGTGTATTTTCGTTTTTTGGACCTTCTCAGATCACTTTCGAAGGTGTAATTTCACAGTTTTCGTGCCATATTGAAGAAGTTGCAATGTATGATGATTTTGAGCCTGTCACGCTTCCGCAAATTGCCATTGAGTATCCTGCTCCACAAGTTGAGGGAATAAAAGACTGGACGCAAAGCGACACCCTGAATACGAAAATTTTCCTTGGCGGGTTTACTACCGGTCGTGCCTACTACTCGAACGAAAAGGATATTGTGTATTTTCACGTTGCCGGGGAAGACATTCTCGAACCTGGCATGATCTATGGCGATGGGAATGTAGTGGTATACGGCGGCGAACGTTCCGGCTTGCTTTACAAACCCGTGCAGATGCCCATTCAAACTAATCCGCAGAGGCGCAAAGCCGGACTGCCGGGAATAGGGGATAAATGGGTTATGATCAGTTCGGACCCTACGAACGAATGGTGGCAGATTACAGGCAACACTGCGTATGCAAAGCATGTGATATACGCACGTGATGGTCGAATGATTTTAGAGTTCGATATTTACAAGTCTGGGCATCGCTACCGCGAAGATGGGCGTCCGTTTGGATCTGACGATGCGCCCGTAAGAACGATTGAAGAGCTTGTCGCTGTGGAATATAGCTACATAAACAATAAGTATACGGTAAGATATATCGGGGAGGACGATGTGGGAAGAGAGATTGAGACCAGATTTGCTATAGGTGCTGCCGATGGTGCTGAGGTTTTTGCAGCGGTTGACGTGTTGCTTGATCGCTGGGGAATCCGGCGTGTTCGGGATGTTTACCATAGAATTTCGCATAAATCAGTACTGGATAGGTCGCTCAGTCTTTGGATCGTAGCAACACTCGCATTTTTTGTTTTATCAGTTTCAGGGTTGACGATTTGGCTCAGGCGAAAACATAAGGGCAGAGGCATGGCGAGATAATGTATGTAAACATCTTCTACAACTTCATTCCACAGCAGAGTGCAGACACTGCCATGGTGAAAATATTTACAAGATATCTCGTTATCGGGGATGTTATCGAATGCAATCAGCGGGTGCAGTGGTAATGTAAAACAGGAGAATATTTATGAATATCAAATTTTACCTATCGCTTATGTTCGTTTTAGTCTTTGTCACAGGCTGTAGTTTCCCTGCGCGTTTCGTGTTTAAGTGGACTCCGTCTGTGGGGTTCAATGAAGCATACGCTATCAAGCACCACAAGCGATGGACAGCATTCAACTTGAAAAGTGAGTACTATCCTGAGCGAAATCAAGATGTTATTGTCCTTTGTACTGATGCCGAGGAGCCATTGTTGTGGATAGCAAACAAGAACTATCTCATAATGAACAAGAGTCGCATCGTGCCTACTCCAGCTGTGTATAATGTTCGGACGGTGAAGCACCATGGTGCTGTTGTTGCAGACCACGGGACAAGTGCCAAGTGGCCTGCATGGACGGCGTACTGCAAAAGACCACGTGCGATGTATCATGTTCCTCAGACGCATGCACCTACAGGGGGGTGGCCAAGCCAGACTGCCGTTGGAAATGTAGTTCAAAAATTTTCCGGGACGAATTATATCGACATTATAAAGATTTTTGAAGACATGCCCAATTGTCAGGCTGTATTTATAGGGGATTATAGCGATAATACGGAATTGCCGAGACCCGGTCCGGGAGCAAATGCTTCTGATCTCTACAGGTATATTCTTCCCTCCCCTCCGAATCTGGTTTTTTTAGGCGAGTCGGACATCTATGATGAAATAGTTCAAATAGTTAATCGTCATAAAGTTGATGTGGGAAAAAGTGCAGTTGGCGCAATTACGGATGGATGGAAGACTGAAGGAGGCAGGTAGCTATGAAGGTTTTATTTCTGATGAGCAAAGTGATAATAGTTTCTTTTATTTTTCTGAGTTTTGGATGTGGCGAAAACAAGATTTTGAATTTTAAAACAAAAGCCGCAACAAGTAACGAGGACAACAGCAACGCTCTGCAGTTTGCGGAATTACGAACGGGGCTTTCATTCCCGGCAAATTCGATTATGGTTTATGAAAGTGACGGTGGTGGACGAGAACCAAGTTGGGGCTTCTACACTTGGTCGGTATTTACTCCTGGGGAAATATATCTCCCTCCGGAAAAAACGCCCTCAGGTGAATACGGGTATTCTGATAAACCTTGGTTTAGAATTTCAATTTATAATTATGTAAAAACAAGGTTTGATGGGTACAAATTAAGCGAACCGATGTATTGTTTTGCATCTTCGTGGAAAACAAATGGATACATATTTAAAGGAGATGTTGTCAGAACTCGTGAAGGGGATTTTTTAGTTATTCAGCAATTCAGAGACAAGTAACATTGCACATAGACATTCACTCCAAACAGGAAATAATTAACCTTGAAAACATACAGGGACAACGCTTTCAATGAGTTTTCCGGCTGCATCGCAATGGAACACTTGCACTGTCGCATTTAATAGTACTGGTAGAGGTGTGTTATGACCCGTACAACCGTTAACATCAGAGTTTTCCTGGTCATCGTATCCATACTGTTTTCTTGTCGAAATCAACCCGAAACGACATCTTTTGACACTGCGAAACTCATGATTCTGGATAATAATTGCTCATCACTGGTAATGGCTATATCCACAAATCGCCCGTTGATCGCCCAAGTGGATCCATGGGACAGATCAACATTACTCCATATAGCATGTGCCTCATCTCCAAATATTGAAATTGTGGGTATACTTCTGAAGGCTGGCGCTGTTCCAAATGCCCTAAACGATGTGGGAAGATCTTCATTGCATAATGCTTATATCTTCAGCGTTTCAGATAAACTAACCACCCCAGTAGTTGACTTGCTGTTGAGTCATGGTGCAAAGCGTGAAATCAAGGACAATTACGTCAAAACACTTGCACTCCCATGAAAACGTCCTGCATCATGCAACCTTATTAGAACATCTTCAATTTCAATTTCTTCAAAATAAACTGCAATTTTTGTTGACAAAAATAGTACGAACTCGT
>JAAZFF010000357.1 GCA_012511845.1 Lentisphaerota bacterium | reverse complement strand
TCGATTTTTGCGTACAGCCCGGGATTGTTGTTTTTTGTATACCGCAAACCTGCCCAGGTGACAGAGCAGAGAACTGTCGCTAAAACAAGTACCTTCAACACAAATTTACCGGTTTCCATGATGATTGCTTCCTTAACTTAAATAGTTGTCAATTTATTATACTGCCTGATAAGGCAGTCAGTTGCATTAATTCAGACTTGTACAACTAGTGAAAAAAGCGGTCATTATACAAAATCCGTCCAGTTCATCAATAATTACTTGCATATTACAATGAAATGGCAGGATAAAACCCATTGCGCATTTCACAGTTTTGACAATCTTTTAAGATTTTGCTCTATCAACAACTTGTTATGTGGTAGCATGTAAATATCTGGAAAAATATATTTCACAAATAAATAAGGATACAATAGTGCCAAATTCAACCTTGCGTTCAATTCTCGGTTGCATAACAATAGCAACATTATTATCCATTTCAACAATATACAGTAATGCTGCAGAATTCGTCTGGCTTGAGGGCGAACTGGGCAATGCCAACGTCCCTGTAAATAATTCCGGCTGGGGCAACACATCCTTTCTCTCGGAGGGTGTATGGATGCACATCAGTATCGATGCCGACAAGATTGACGAGACTGTGCCCGAAGAAGGTGTTGTTATAAAACACCCTTTCAAAATCACAAAGCCTGCCGACTATGAAGTATGGGGGCGAGTCGGCTTCGAATTCGCCAGATCAGACTTTGAATGGCGCCTGGATGATGGAGAGTGGTCTAAAATTTCCTCAGAAGAGCTGACGACAGACTTGATGAATATTGCCTTCTGGTGCGAGGTTGCATGGCTGAAATTGGGCAATGCACAACTTGATGAAGGCGACCACATGCTGGAAATACGCTTGCAGAAAATCAAAAACGAAAAGGGAGAATTCAACCGCATACTTTACGCAGGAGATGCCTTCTGCATACATGAAGGAAAGTTCTTCCCCGATGGGAAGTTCAAACCAGGCGACGGATCAGCGCGTTCAGAAGAAGATTTGGCAGCAGAAGCTTTTGTCTTCGAACTGCCTGAAGCTGAAGCTGGAAACCGCTCCAGTGTTTCCCTCAAAGGCACGTGGCAAGCAGCCCGCCACGATGAGCAACTTCCGGGCGAGGTCGCTTCCCCTATAAACGAACTTCCCGAGAATCCGGTTTTCCGTGCCATCGCTGTTCCCGGAGACAAAAATCAGTTGCGTCCTGATTTGCTTTTCGCACACCGCATCTGGTATCGCACTCGTATTTCTGTTCCGGAAACGATGAAGGAAAGATCGTTTTTTATAGACTTCCCCCTAAACAACCTTAATACCACTGTTTATGTGAACGGCGAACTCTGCGGGTTCGAAAAGAATCCCTTCTGCCGTTTTCAGATCGATGTTACCAAAGCCGTAAAACCGGGCGAAAACAATGAAATAATGGTTGGTATACGCGACGCCTGGTATGGCTACTCCGCTGATCCGGAGCGACCGATGAAGCTGCGCAGGGCATTCAACTTGCCGATAGATATTTTAAGTCGCGGATTTCAGGATCTTGATTATCCAATATGGAACTGTCCGCAATCAGGTATTCTCGGCACACCTGCATTTGTTGCCGCCGGCAAAGTATACTCCTCTGATGTTTTTGTAAAACCTTCTGTGGCAGATAACAAACTTAATGTGGAAATCGAAGTGACTTCTGCAGCATCAGAAGATGTGACTTTCGAAGTTACACACGAAGCCGTAAATCCGGATACAGGTGAAGTTGAAAAGAAATTCAAAACAAGAACATTCAATGTTGCTGCCAAAGACACGACAACTATTGAAACGTCTGACGACTGGGACAACCCGCGACTCTGGTGGCCGGATGAACCGCAACTTTACAAACTGCGCACAATAATTTCCGTTGGTGGCAACACTGTTGATGTACGTGAAACACCGTTCGGATTCAGGGAATGGCGCATGGAAGGGAAAAAATTCACTCTCAACGGCGTAGTCTGGCACATGTGGGCAGACGTATCCGTAGGCGGCAGCAATCCGGAGCAGTGGCTCGAATCGTACCGCAGGAGCATGCAACGGACGGCACGCTTCGTAACAGCCGGACAGGCGGGGCACAACCCCAACTGGCTCGGACAACTTGAAGCCGATGAAGCGCTCGACTTCTTCGATCGCAGCGGCGTCGTTATAAGGAGAAACTCAACAGTAGACGGTGAAGTAATCGGTTATCAGTTTTCAGAAAATGACCAGGAAACAGTCAAAAAGCAGGACGGATCCAATGCGAAGCTGACGCTTATGAAAAACTGGCTCGACCAGTGCGTAGCCCAAGTTAAAGGTGAGCGCAACCATCCATCGATCCAGATCTGGACAATCGAAAATGAGTTTGCATACATAAACCTTATAAACCTGCTTGGCAACAGTCCCCTGATGGATGAGTACGAGGGCAAAATCAAGGAAGTGCATGATGCCGTAATGGCAGTTGACCCCACACGCAGCGTCATGATCGATGGCGGAGGAGCACTGAAGGACAACTCTCTTGAAGTGCATGGCGACCATTACGTTGCCACACTTGATACACGATACCCTGATCTTGCTTACGAAAGCTTCCCGGAAGGCGGAGGTCGCGGAAGATGGCTGTGGGATGAAGTGCGTCCGCGCTATCTGGGAGAAGATTACTACGCAGCAGGAATCGATCCCGGCGATTACGCACAATGGGGAGGCGAAGCTGCATTTCGCGGAAAGTCGGCGCTGGGTGAATCGAATGCGATTTGCTACCGCATGCTCAACGAAGGCTACAGGTGGGGCGAACATTATGCAGCCTGGCATTTCTGGGTAGGCGGGGATGGCGGCACTGCACAGTGGGTCGCAAATGCGCCGCGCGCCGTTTTTACACGTGAATGGAACTGGACGTTTGAATCAGCCGAATCGGCAACACGCACATTCGGTGTTTTCAATGATACGCAGTACGATTCTCCACTTTCCTTTACGAGGAAGTTGATCGTTGACGGAAAAGTACGCTATAAAAAAACTACAACACATAACGTGGCTCCCGGCGAAAACGAGAAGTTTGCGGAAGATATACGCATACCGAAAGTTCGAAGAAGAACGGAAGCCGAACTTGTCCTTTCTCTGGAAGCTGATGGGAAAGAGATTTTCACCGACACAAAAAAAGTTTCCATACTTCCAAAGATAAAGACACGCGGCAAGATGTCACGCAACTCCATAGCACTATATGATCCGCGGAACAAAACCGGAGAGTCCCTGAAATCACTGAAAATTCCATTTACATCCGTAGCATCACTCGAGGAAATTCCTGCAAGCGCAAAGCTGCTTATTGTAGGCTCAGATGCTCTTGATGAAGAGTGCAGTGTTTCCCCTGTGCTTTCAGCATTTGCTGTCGAGGGGCGTTCTGTAGTTGTACTCGATCAGACAAACCCGCTTAAGCATCAGGCATTCCCGGCAGAGATGGAATCAGCCTCAACAAAAGGCAGAAGTTTTGCGACAGAGGGAAGAACAGCCTTCATTGAAGACTCATCGCACGAGGTATTTTACGGTGTTGCAGACAAAGACTTTTTTACATGGAAGGTTGGTGCTCCGATATATAGAAATGCTTACAGCAAACCGGTAAGAGGGGCAAAAAGTCTATTGCAGGTCGGACCGCGCCTTACACAGACAGCCCTGACTGAAATACCCGTGGGCAAGGGCGTAATCTATACAAGCCAGCTTGCAATCGATGACAACTTCTCCAACAATGCTGCTGCACGACAGATGCTTGCCAACATAATCGATGGAGCGCTTTCATACAAACAGATCTCACTTCCTGTCTCTGCCTGCATCAATGATGAGTGGCTGGCGGAAAATCTGAGGGTTATCGGTCTGAAATATGATGAAGCTGCCAACCCCGTTGAATCTGTCAAAAACGCAAAAAATGGAATAGCGATTGTTTCCGCTGATCCCGAAAATCTGGCTTCTCTCGCATCGCAAATGAGCCTCCTGGAGGACTTCTGGAAACGCGGCGGCTCACTCATGCTTCACGGACTCACGCCGGAAGGAATAGACAGCTTCAACAAGATAGTTGGAGTTGAGCATTTGATACGTCCGTTCAAGCGTGAACGGGTGCAGTTCCCTGATGCTCGCAATCCGCTTACCTCCGGCATCTCAAGCGGCGACCTCACGATGCTCTCAGGAGAACGCATTTTCCCATGGCAGGCAGGAGAATTTGTTTCAAGTGATGTATTTACGTATATTGTGGATACGGATGACGTTGCTCCATTTGCAACGAGTGACTTCCATTCGTATGACAATATAGTCAACGGCTTTGTCGGAGCCGATGGTTGGAAGCTCATAATTGACTTCCCGATCCCGGAAAACAATGAGCCGTTCGAAATGACAATCGATCTGCCCCGCGAAGAAACACTTTACGAGATTACGTACGACCAGTCAGTAAACTACAACCCGACAACAAAAATCTCTCTTGAAAACGAAACGGGAGATAATCGCGAATTTGCGATGGAGCCGACAGGAGATGCCCAGACTTTCGCCATTAAACCTCCTCTTGCCGGTAAAAACTTCAAGCTCAGAACAATGGAGTGGCATCTGGCACCGGGCAAATCTCAGACGCAGGGAATCGACAATATAAACCTGATGGCTGAGAGAAGCGATAATTACAGGAAAACTGTGAAACCCATGCTTAATGTCGGAGGACTCGTTCAATACGTAAAAGGCAACGGCAACGTAATTTTGTGCAACATAAAATTCCAGGAGAACGAGGTTGTACCTGTCAACAGATTAAAAAAACAGGCGATTATTTCAGCCGTTTTGAAAAACATGAAAGCATCCTTTTCTGTTGGCCGTACTGTTATTGCCGGTGGCGGTCTCGACTGCCTGCCAATCGACATCCATACAAAGGCTACTACGTATAAAGATGATAAAGGCTGGTTTGGTGATAACAGATTTACTTTCGCAGCACTTCCCGCCGGGAAACACAAGATGGCAGGTGTTGATTTCGATATCTATGAAATGCCCACCTCCCCCACCCCGCAGATTCTCATGCTGGGAGGTCACGGCGTTCCCGGTAAACTGCCGGAAAAAATAGAAGGCATACCTGTTGAAACCAAGGCTGATGCGCTGTTTTTCCTGCATACGGCAAAAATAGATCGTCGCCGCTCTGAACATGATATCGAATCTGGAAAAGTGGATACCATGTTCAAATATGTCGTCCATTATGCTGATGGAGAAACAGCAGAGATACCTGTTCGCTCCGAAATTGATATCGAGCACTACACCCAGGGTAACCCTGTCTCTCTCCCCGGCGCACTGCTTGCCTGGACGCGACTTTACGAAGGAACTGACACTCATGCTGCGGCATATTCCATGCAATGGAACAACCCCCGCCCCGATGTTGAAATCTCTTCAGTAGACATGATTCCGGTTGATGTCGGGGTCGGAACCCCTGCGCTTGTCGCTATTACTGCTGTTACGGCAAAATAAGCTCCGAAGCAGAATAATTTATAAATAGAAAGGTATGTTGAAATGAAGGACAACGTTCATAAAATATCGTTTTTGCTCGTCGCATTAATCACACTGCTTTCCATGAATGTCTTCGGATACTCATGGCAGCAACCTCATGCAAAGGTGTCGCCCAGGGGAGACCTGGAATGGGCACCCCAGCCATTCGTTGCAGAAAAAGGAACTGACGTGAGGTACATCGATTATGAAAGCGGCAATGATACGCGCGACGGACTCTCCAAAAGTACGGCATGGAAACATCATCCGCTCGATCCCGCTGCAACAGGCAATGCAAAAGCAGGTATAGGTGCCGACACCTATATCTTTAAACGCGGTGTAATGTATCGCGGATCTCTTAATGGCAGGTTAACCGGTACAGCACAACGCCCCATACGACTTACCATCGACCCCGCATGGGGCTCCGGTGAGGCAACTATAGCAGGATCAGAACAAGTTACAGGCTGGACCAAGGGTGCGGATCGCACCGATATCCCTGAAGCTGCCAAAGTATGGTATGCCGATATCAATTTTGCACCACGTGCCGTCTGGGCAGTTGCGCAAAACGGTTCCATCACAAGAATACCGCTGGCACGAACTCCAAACTGGAGCATAAGCGACCCCGAGGACGTAATGTCGGAGTGGTTTGTCTGGCAGCAGCCGGAATGGTGGACAGGCAAAAACAAGACAACGGTCAATGGCGTAACAATGCATCTTGGCATAGATGCGCAAAACCTCACCGGCAAGGCATCCGATTACGTGGGAGGTCTTGTATGGAGCGAATGGGGTATCGTTATGGGAACCCCGTTTGCATCATTGATTGAATCTTTTGATGCAAACAAAAAAGGAATCGGTTTCCAGGGTTTCTGGTATAACGACAGCGGCCAGATCATAACAGGCAACCGCTACTTTCTGGAGGACAAGCCGAATTTCCTCGATTCACCGGGAGAGTTCTGGTTTAACAAAACCGGTGCGGGCGGACGTCTATACATGCGCCTGCCGGGCGATGCAAACCCCAACAGCTTCCGTATTGAAGCCGCATGTCGAACAAACCTGATGGACTTCAACGAACTGAAACACGTCAGGATAAGCGGTCTGTCGTTCAGATTCTCAAATCTTTTCTGGGATCTTACCGCAAGGCAGTTTGTTCATAATGATGTGCAGAGTGCTGCTGTAAGACTTTTGGGCACAGGTAAAGATGTAAAGATTTCGAACAACAGTTTCACCCATGTCAATATGGCGATACGCATGAAGGCAGTTGCCGATACCGACAGCATGGATGAAGTGGTAATCTGCGATAATGATATCCGCTTTACTGACTTCGGAGCAATGGATCTCGAGGGAAGTGCCCGCTGGGGCAAGTCTGATCCGCCGTTCGCATTCTTCGGAGATCTGAAAGTCCTCAGAAACCGTTTGAATGAAATTGGACGTCGTCCTGTACGGAGCGATAGCGCACATGCAATCAATATCGGTTTCCCGGAGACCCTTGAAGTCGCCGGCAACATACTTGAGCGAACATACGGAGCAGGCATATTCGTTTTCATGGGCAAGGGAAGCGGGGAAACGTCAGACATTCCCCTGACACGCGGCTTCGTGCATCACAATAAGGCAGTGCAGACACTCCTCGCTGCAAATGACTGGGGCGGAATTGAAACATGGCAGGGCGGTCCCGTATATGTTTACAACAACATTTCAGCTAACCCCTGCGGCTACTGGAACTGGACAGCAAACCCCGAGGGCAACTCCAGGCTCGGCTTCGCCTTTTACCTGGATGGAGCCTTCAAAAACTACTACTTCAACAACATCGCCTGGGGAGCAAATAACGACCTCACAAGCAAATATTGCAATAGAAGCGCATTTTACCAGGCAACCCCGACAATCCTGAATGCATTCTTCAACAACACTGCATATCGTTTTGCAGAAGGCTCAGGCTGGTCTCCCGCCGGAGGACGCCAGCTTTTCCTCGGCAACGTATGGGATGATATATCACAATTTGTCTTTGGACACGGTAAACAAAAGGAAGACGAAGGGGCGACTTATTCCAATTACCAGCTCGATTCCATGGCATATTCTCGAAATGTATTCTCAAAAATTCCTGAAACTTTCGGACATCTGGAAGGAACAGGGTTCGGACAAACAAACCTCGATGGATTTAAAGAGGCTGCAGAATCACAGAAAATGCTCGCTTACGATGTGGGGATTGCAACACAGGCACAGATAATGCACAACCCTGCCCAGGGAGATATGCGCCCCGTTCCAAACTCTCCTGCAGCAGGCAAAGGTGTGAAATTCTTTGTGCCGTGGTCGCTCAGCCGGACAGTCGGGGAATGGAATTTCCGCTGCAACAACAAAACTCCCGCCGTGGCACTTGATGAGCACTGGTATATGTCGCCACTCGTAGTAAATCGCGATAACTATTATGCGCTGCCCAGGCACGATCTGCAAGGCACAAATCTGGAGGCGTCGGACTACATTAACGGACCGCTTGAAGACTGGTGCAAAGGCGCAATACGCTTCAACCCGGCTCGTGGCACAGTCCTGACCCTGCCACCACCAGCAGGTGATTCCCAGTCAACAGAGCAACCGTCAGAAAAGCTGATTCAGAGTCCGGCAGACTGGCTGGAAGTTACTACAGACTCCATGTTTGAACCGGGCAAGGAGCACACAGTAACGGTAAAACTGAAAAAAACATTCCCCGGGCAGAAGTTGATGGTGCATCTGCACTGGCTCAAAACTGATGGCTGGGGCGGGTACGATTCGCATTCCTTCTATACACCCGATGCCAACGCAGGCTCCTACGACTTCACATTAAATCCAAGCGCACACGACAACCTTAACGCCTATTCACTCCTGATCGGAATGTCCCCTACAGGAAACTGGGAAGGCGTAACGGAAAACGCTTCCGTAAGTGTTCCGTACGGACAACCGACTCCCCCGCTGCCGTCAAGAATGCCCGGACCTCATGATACAGATCAGAACAACTTCCTCGTCGAAGTCATATTCCAGGCTGTAGCCGGCAACCAGGGAACAGCGCTTGTCTCGTGTATCGGAGAGCGCGGTTATGAATTGGGTTTCGACAATTCAGGCGCACTCAAGTTCCGTGTCAAGGCTGATTCTGAAGTGTCCGTCACATCTCCGGGCACAGTTGCAGATGGACGCTGGCACCATGCAATTGCAGAGGCTGACAGAAGTTCGGGTGCTCTCAGACTTTATATTGACGGCAAACTGGCTGCACAGCAGAATGCAACATTAAGCGGTTCTGCCAGACACACAGGCAACTTGATGGTGGGCAAAGGGGATGGACAAGCAACAGCATTTTCCGGTGCCATAGATTTTCTCCGTATCGCTCTCGGCTCACTCGAAGACTCGAAGACGACGATCGACGAACTTTACACCTGGCAGTTTGATGGTCCTTTCCTGCGCGATTTCACAGGACGCAAGGCGGGTGCTTCACGCACTGCGGGAGCCATCGATTCAGGAAGCAACTTTACAACGGTACATTGAAAGAAATTGATGAAAAAGTGGATTTGGATTGAAAGTTATGACCCTGCGAAGTTGCGCAGGGTCGATCAGGTATCATTCAAGAGGGAATTTAAGCTGAAAGGAAGATCCGGCAAAGCATTCATACGCCTTTCTTCCCGGCTGAATTACCACTTGATCGTTAACGGCAACTTCGTCGGATACGGACCTGCGCGCAGCTATCCTGAATTTCATGAGCTGGACGAATACAATCTGCGTCCTTTTCTGACTGAGGGCAGCAACTCTGTGGAAGTTGTCGTACTGCACTGGAATCATGCCACTTTTCACCGATTACTCGAAGCACCGGGCTTTATTGCCGCTGGCGAGATTGTGGATGCTGATGGAACGACGTACACTCTTGAAACACTGGGAGAATGGATGTGCCGGCGGAATGAAGGTGTTGACGTAACGG
>JAAZFF010000356.1 GCA_012511845.1 Lentisphaerota bacterium | reverse complement strand
TTGGAGGGCGAATGTCCTCATGAGCCGCAGACTGTAGCACGGACAGTTACGGACAGACAAAAATGCCTATCCTACATTTGCGCATTCTAAGCAAACTTTCCACTGCCCACTAACCACTGCTCACTGCCGAAGGGCTTCAAACCGCCGTGGCTGCCGAAAGATCGTACACGTTTACAGCGTAGCGGTACACGTTTCCCGTACACGCAGATTATAATGAAACTCGCCGATAACGATCCCGATCCCGTACGAGCCGTCCACCATGACTCACAATATCAACAAGCTTATCAGGCTATTGCTTTTTCAGCTTCAACGCATATTCTGTAGGAGTCATAAATACGGCGTTCTGCTCAATCAGAAAATCAACAATCTTCTCAAACTCGGCAAAGCGTCCGTCATCCCAGGAAGCAGGATGCCCCTGCAGAACAAAATATTCCCGCTCGAGATTTTTGGCATATCCATTTAAAAATCGCTGTACGTCGGGCACTCCAACCGTACCTTCCAGATTTACAGCCCAAACTCGATCAAGTATAACGAGCTTGCCTGAGTCATGGTATTTTCTACCCTTATCATCAAAGGGCTGCGGATACATGATGGTTATGATATCAGAATCATCAGCCATAACCTGCAAGGTGTTTTCATCAAGACTTGCCGCTGTTACACCACCGGGAGGTCCAAAGGCAGTGAAAGAAAATCCCAATTTTTCTTTTGCAAGTTGCTGAGATTTCGCCAGGCGTTCATGCTGTTCCTCATACGTTCTACCGGAGAATTCGTTATACCGCTTGCCGTCAACTTCATGCGTTTTATGATCCCATCCATGAAACCAGAATTCTACATACCCTGCCTTCCGGCGTTCTACAAACCATTCAACATAGCGCGGCGTGGCGTTTTCGAGCGTTTCGCAAAGCATGCCCAATCCGCCTTTGATTTTTTTATTTTCCAGATATTCAGCAATGCGATGCCAACGGGCGTGAACATAGCCCCCGCCCGTCTGCTTCAAATCATCGAACTTCAAAATTATCACAGGTGGAGTTTTACGTGCAGGAATATCTTTCACCGAGACATTTTCTACCGGCTTGCGCGGCTTCACCGGCGGCTGGGGAATTGGCTCTGCGTCTTCAGCCAAACCTTCAAGAACAAAATTATCAAAATCGACGAGACCGACAGCTCCCGCATATGTATGAAGCCAGATAGCTACTGCTACAGCGTTGTTTGGCATTTTGAATGTTTTCGAGTATTCCTTCCACTCACCATTGCTGTTCACTACCGGACATATCAGCGCGCTGCCTGCCAGTTTGTTATTAGCATCATAGGGCCACAAGTATGCGCCGCAAATAGAAGCTTTTGCACGAGCCTGAAACTTCAATGTAACTTCCTGTTCAGCTACAACAGGGAATTTTGCACTGAAAACAGAAGAGCCCGAAGGATAATAATCTGTTTTTCCGACACGAAGCCCAAGCTTGCCGCTCCTGGCTGCTTCAGGCAGAGCTTTCGATTCGCCATCACTTATAGCCCAATGTTCCGTTCCTTCCTCAAATCCTGGATTTGGCAATGGATTTCCCAAAACAATCCCGACTGAAAAAGCGCAAAACAAGGT
>JAAZFF010000355.1 GCA_012511845.1 Lentisphaerota bacterium | reverse complement strand
TGTTATTATCGAAGCGAATTGGGAGCACATCAACAACTGTTTCCGGATTGATGTCAAGAATCCTGTCCCTCATCTCTTCCGTTTTCAGTTTTCCTATTGTTGAATTTAAAGCTGTCAGCTGCCTCTTTAAATTCGAATGCTCAATCCTGTCGTCATCCAGCAGTGTCAGGGTCCCCACTCCGCCACGTGCGATTGCCTCGGCTGCAAAGGAGCCCACCCCTCCAAGCCCCACCACAAGCACTTTGGACGACTCTATTTTAGCTACAGCCGCCTCTCCAAAAAGCTTGACAGTTCTGGAAGAGGATAAAGGATTCATCAAACTCCATAATTAGCAGGTTCATCATCAGCCCTGGGTGTCGGATAGGAAACAGGTTGTTGGATTTCCGGCTCATTGTTACGTTTGTTTTTACGCCTTTTCCAAAATGTCAGCTTTGAGAAAACGTTTTTCAGGACATTTTTAAGCCGTGTCCCAAGTTTGGGATTACGCAATTCTTCAAGTTTTTTCAACCCTGCCAAAAGTTCCTCAGGAGCAAAATCCTTACGGCACAGATTCTCCTCCATTTCAATTTCGACTCGACGTATTTCGCTGGGGCTGTCGATGACTGTTGCATTGATTACTTTCCATCCAAGCCGCTTTGCTGCAGTTAATCTGCGAAAACCTGCAACAAGCTCCAACTTATGTGTCACAGTTATAGGGTTTAGTTGTCCGCACCGCTTTAGGCTGTCCATGAGCGGATCCAAATTGCCATTGTCTTTGCGAATTCTTTCCGGAACTTTGATATCGCTTATGTTTACCTGCATTTGACTGACTCCTCCCCGCTACCAACCTCTATAGAACGCCACAGCATGTCGTCCCCGTTAAAAATAAACTTGCCTGTGAAAACAACGCCTTCTAGCATCAATGGAAACCAGTACCTGTCGTCTTCCCACATCCTCTCATAGGGAATTTTTGTTATATCAAACCATTCGGGCAGTGCCTCATCAGTTTCTACGGGTACACCGGACCATTCATGTGATTTAAAAACATGCCCGAGAAGTTCGTATCCGTCTGTAAAGTGAAACATTAATTTCCCGCAAAACTCGGCTTTTTCGATATTTATTCCCACTTCCTCGTTAGTTTCCCGTATAGCTGCCTCCATTGGAGTTTCACCGGGTTCGAGTCTTCCCCCGGGCCCGTTGATTTTCCCTTTTCCGAGTCCACCTTTCTTATGTATCAGCAGTACCCGCCCGGCGTCATCAAACGTAAATAACAGCGTCGCCTCCTCTTCAGGCTTCCAGCTTTCCCAATCAAAAGAGTTGTAATCAGTTATATCTGCCATTTGTCAGACTTAAATCCGGCTCTCGCGCAACATCTCGTTTTCAGCGCCGAAAATTGCTATGCGCGGCTTGTGATTTGCAATTTCCGAATCATTCAACATGCAGAAGGAGAAAACAATCACACGATCTCCTACAGCCCCCTTGTGCGCAGTTGCACCGTTAAGGCAACAAACCCTTGAGCCTCTTTCCCCTGCTATGGCATAAGTCTCAAACCTGTTTCCATTTTCAAGGTTGGCTATCAATATTTTTTCAAATTCTACCATCCCCACTGCCTCCATAAAATCGGGGTCGAGCGTCATACTTCCCTGGTAATTCAGTTCAGCCGACGTTATGGTTAAATTGTGTAATTTAGCTTTTAAAAAAATCGATAACATATTTCACCTCTCAAACTGCCTTTAATATTACATTTTAGCATCGCCAATTTCAAGATACATTTGTTGAAATTGCCTCCTTGACGATAATACATCAAAACACTAAACTGTACTTCCATTTCTTGACGCCCCAGTAGCTCAGCTGGACAGAGCATCGGTTTCCTAAACCGCAGGCCGCGTGTTCGAATCACGCCTGGGGCACCATTTACACCAAAGGAATCAAAATGTCACGCGTATACAATTTTAATGCAGGTCCTGCAGCCCTTCCGCTGGAAGTTCTTGAAAACGCCAGAGCTGAACTGCTCGATTTCAACGGCACAGGCATGTCCATTATGGAAGCGTCCCACAGGGGCAAGGTATACGAAGATATTCATAATGAGGCTATAGCCAATCTCCGTGAATTCATGGATATTTCGGACGACTATGCCGTGCTGTTCCTGCAGGGCGGTGCGAGCACCCAATTCTCCATGGTCCCGATGAACCTGCTGCCCCCCGGCGAAACAGCCGACTACACAAATTCCGGAACATGGGCATCCAAGGCGATAAAAGAGGCAGAAAAAGTTGCCCTCATAAACGTAGTTGCTGATTGCTCTAAAGACATCCCCACTCGCGTACCTCTTGCATCGGAACTGAATCTTACGAGCAATGCGAAATACCTGCACGTCACCTCGAATGAAACAATCTCGGGTGCCAGATGGAATGATTATCCCGAAACAAGTTGCCCTCTCGTTGCGGATATGAGCTCTGATATTCTTTCAAGGCATTTCGATATTTCCCGTTTTGGGCTGATCTATGCCGGCGCACAGAAAAACCTCGGACCCTCCGGGCTTACAGTAGTTATTGTTCGCAAAGATCTTATAGAAGGCGCTCCGGATGATCTTCCCACGATGATGCGCTACTCAACTCACATTGAGGACAATTCCCTGTACAATACACCTCCAAGCTTTTCCATATACGTGCTTGCACTTGTTACGCGGTGGATAAAAAAAGTCGGTCTGGAAAATCTTTATAAACAGAACGTGGAAAAGGCAGCCGTGCTCTATGCAGCTATTGATGGAAGTGATGGTTGGTATAAAGGTACTGCCGTAAAAGAATTCCGCTCCGATATGAATGTCACATTCAGACTTCCTTCAGAAGAGCTGGAAGCAAAATTTGTATCCGAAGCCACAAAATCCGGTTTCATAGGCCTTAAGGGGCACAGATCTGTCGGAGGCATCCGTGCCTCCATATACAATGCTGTTCCCGTAGAAGCCGTAAATGAACTTGTTAAATTTATGAACTCATTTATGAGGGCAAACGGATAAAATCCGTGAAATCATGAACAAATCAGGCGGCAAAAATCGTAATATTTCAAAGGTTCGCCTTAAAAAGGTTGGAACAAGAGAGAGAAAAACGAATGTCGCAAGCGAAGTAGTGCCATTTCGCAACAGCGATTTTCTTGCCATTTTATATGTACTGCTGACAATGCTCTTCACAACGGGCATTATGGCATGGGTTTACCCTATTGCAGGCTTCAAACACTGGTATAAACATCTGCCGTTGGCTGTTCTCATTTTACTTCTGTCTGTTGTCTGCATGAGAGTAATGCTGGGAATCGTCGACAAGAAAATTCTCAGACGCAACTCCCGGATCCTGATGCTGTGCGTTGTAGCAGCATTCAGCGTTTCCATATCTGCTGCCAGCTTATCCATCACATCCCTGCCTGAAATAAAAATACTTTTCCCGATCGACATATCAGAAACGAGCCACTTTTTACTTCCGTACATATTTGCACCGGCAATGGCAACGCTCCTGGCAGGAACAGGCGCCGGTCTCTCCTTTGGTCTGGGAATGGCTTTTTTGAATTTGCTTTTTATCAAAAATGATTTTGCCATCCTTCCCGTAATAGCAGCAGGCATTACTATAGCTATCGTCACTCCACGACTTTTGCAGAAAGTACGACGACGAGTTGCGCTCCTGCGGGCTTTTTCCATTGTCGGGTGTGTACAATTTCTGGCTGTTATCATTTTCTTGAGTGTAAAACTGGCATCTGCAAATGGTGCTGATACAGGATACTATACAACCTTGGGCATGATTGTAGCTTTTGCTGCAATAGCCACCATTTTATCGACCGGTATTTCTTATGCGGCAACAATCCTTCTGCTGGCTTTCCTTGAGCATATTTTCGCTGCTACGAGCAACATTCGGCTCAATGAATTCACCGACCTCAGCAACCCCATTCTCCAGCGTCTCTCCCTGGAAGCACCCGGCACATATCACCACAGCGTAGTAGTGGCAAGTCTTGCTGCAGCGGCAGCCGAACGCATCGGGGCAAACGCCCTCCTCGCTCGGGTAGGGGCATACTATCACGACATCGGTAAGCTTACAAAACCATCATTTTATACCGAAAACACAGGCGGTTCGCGCCATAATCCTCACGATAATATTACTGCCAACATGAGTTCTGTAATCATAGGAGCACACGTGAAGGAAGGCATCGGCATTGCAATACACCATAATCTGCCTCCGCCGATACTTGATATTATCAAGGAACACCACGGCACCTCAGTCATGAGCTGGTTTCTTCACAAGGCGAAAGAAGAAGCTAAACTCAAAGCCGCTGCCGAGCAGACTCAGCCGGAACCAATTGATGAAAACCAGTTCCGATACCCCGGGCCGCGCCCGGCAACAAAAGAATCCGGCATAGTAATGCTGGCAGACTGCGTAGAAGCAGCCTCCAGAAGTCTTGAACGTCCTACGCCTTCTGCAATAGAAAATTTAGTCGAAAATATTGTTACAGATAAAGTCAGTGATGAACAGCTCGACCTCTGCCCTCTCACGTTCATTGATTTGGTAAGCATCAAGCGAACATTCATCACAACTATTTCAAATATCCTGCATGCGCGAGTTCCTTACCCCAAGGATTCGGAACAGAAGGATAAAAACGATGAAACTGAAAATAACGATAAAAAATCCTCTGCAGAAAATAGATAGGTCAGCAGTCCTGCGCCTGACGGAGCTCCTTTTAAAATTCTGTTCTGATGAGTATTCTTTAGAAAAAACACAACTTGATTCGTTTGAATCTATTTCCGTACTTTTTGCAGGTAACGATGAAATAACAGAAGTCAACCGTCTTGTAATGGACAGCAGCGATACTACAGATGTTATAGCTGTTCCTTATTCTGCAACACCGGCAGAACCGGCAAGCGCAGAAATTTTTATAAACGCAGATCTGGCTTATACCAGGGGAAGCTCCCCGCAAAACACTCGGGATATTATCGATTCTAGCGAGGCGGATTGGTCGCCTGCCCATGAGCTTGCCCTGTATATAGCACATGGATTCGACCATCTCGCAGGTGCTGAAGATCACACCGACACCGGTTTCAAAGAAATGCGGAAGAGGGAAATCAGTTGGGTTCGCAAAGCTCAAGAACAGTTCCCATTAGAAAAGATCTTCAAAACTTGAACTTTTCCTCCAAAATACCATTCTTGTTCCAACCTTTTTTTAGATGATCCAAAAAACTGAAGCTACAGTATTAAGAATTTTCCCTTTCTCGAGAACATCGCACATTGTATCCTGGCTTTCACGCGATGGCGATCGCATTACAACTGCCGTAAAGGGGGCAACACGTCCGAAGAGTTTATTTTTAGGGCAGTACGATCTTTTCTATTCTTGCGAATTACTTTATTACACCAGGGAACGAAATGGTGTTCATATTGCAAAAGAATGTACTCCCCTTAATATGCGGGAAAACTTCAGAACAAACTGGCGTGCCACCCAATGCGCATCATGGTTTTCTGCATTGGCATATAATGCCTCGGGAGCCGGAATCGCAAACAGGGAACTGTATTACCTGTTCAATGAAACACTCGATTATATATCTCTGTCGGAACAACCACCGCCACCAATCGTATTCGGACGTTATGAAGTAAAGATTCTCGAGCTTATGGGGTTATCTCCGAACTTCTCAAAATGTGAGTTTTGCACAGACACACAGCAAACAGCTTCATTCTCCTTTAATCTGGCTTCAGGGTCACGCCACTGCAAGGAACATTCAATACGAAATTATTCCGAGCCTGTAATCTCAATATCTGAGCGGGCTGCCCTGCTTTACAAAGAAGCAGCCAAATCAAGAACTCTGGGACAACATTCCGCTATAGCACGCATCGACGGTCCGCATGTTTCAGCACTTCTGCGCTTCCTGGGACTCTTTATCCGCTACCACATCGAGCACATTCCCTTCGAGGGGCGTGCATGTGCTCTTAAAGCGCTGCAAGCCGGGCAAAAGTAGGGCGTGGTCCGGCAAGCCTGACCAGTGAGCAGTGGTTAGTGGACAGTGGGCAGTTTGTTTGCGTGATGCCTGGGATCCCTGAGCCCCTGCTCTGGTTTTGTGTACGTGATGGCATAATCGTTCACGTACTCGTACACGATTTTACATCAGTAAACATCCAGGTTCTCATGGTCGAGTTCCATTTTCATGCTCGTGTACGGGAAACGTGTACCGC
>JAAZFF010000354.1 GCA_012511845.1 Lentisphaerota bacterium | reverse complement strand
CCGCCTCCGGACGCTCCGTCGTATCCCGCATAACCAAAACCGGCTTCCCCAAGCTGGGCGCCTCCTCCTGAACGCCGCCAGAATCCGTCAGAATAATGTGTGACCGATTCATCAGGGCAACAAATGGCAGATACGGCTGTGGTTCGATTAAGTGGATATTACGCAATCCATTCCCGCGCAGAATGCGTTCAACCGGTTCCTGGACATTCGGGTTCAGATGTACCGGATAAATGAAGTGTACATTTGGAAAACGTTGGGCCAATTCCGCGATTGCATGACAAATGTTTTCGAAACCTTCGCCGAAATTCTCACGCCTATGTCCAGTGATAAGCACCATCTTTCTTTCACCCAAAAAATCTAAACTTTCTCCCGCTAGACCTGTAATACGGGGGGGGTATTTTTTGATTTTTTCGAGTGCCAGAAATAAAGCGTCTATCACCGTGTTACCCGTGACATAGATATCGTCTTGCGGGACACCCTCTTTCAGTAGGTTGAGCCGATTCGTTTCCGTTGGCGCGAAATGCCATTTGGCGAGACGAGTCGTTAAAACACGGTTCGCCTCTTCAGGCCACGGTGATGCCATATTCCAGGTTCTCAGTCCTGCCTCTACATGCGCAATGGGTATTTTGTGATAAAAAGCAGCCAAGGCCGCGCATAATACCGTTGTTGTATCCCCTTGGACTAACACGACATCCGGTTTGTCTTCAGCCAAATACCGGTCAAGCGCTTCGATCGCACGCGACGTGAGCCCTCCAAGCGATTGATTCGGACGCATCAGGTCGAGATCGACATCCGGTATAACTCCGAAAACCGGTAACACCTGATCAAGCATCTCACGATGTTGTCCAGTGACACAGACCTTGCAGTCAAGTTCCGAACGCTTTTTAAGTTCAAGAATGACAGGGCAAAGTTTGATTGCTTCCGGACGAGTACCGAGTATAACACTAATCTTCTTCATAATTCACACTTCTCAAGGAAACGTATAACCTCTTCGCGCTTCTCGACAAGACGCCTGTCAACGGTTGACCAATTTATTTCAGTGTCTCTGGCGAGCTTAGCGACACATCCCGTGTCTTTTGCGTAAATCATGCGGTCCTCAAGGCCCACGAGACTCAACAAGGACACCACCCGTTCGTTCATCGCCCCAGCCGTGCCCGTGAGAAGCAGCGTAATAACAGGACGATGAAAAAGGATTGCAAAGACGGTCCCATGAAAAGAATTCGTGAGAATGAAATCCGCATTTGCAACACATTCGATCCACTCCGGCAGAGGAGGCTTCGTTCTTATCTGAAGCACAAGACAGAGAAGTGCCAGACACCCTAACACAGGTTCACGATCCCTCCTTACTTTAGTCAATCCTGTAACTGACACACAAGCATTGATGCATGCCTGTTCTTCCGCGCCATCCGCCCATTCATCAAGAAAATAGGCAAAAAGATAATCTTCCGTTTTCTGCTTCCGAACCATGAGTTGCTTATAAAAATCGGCAGTCCATAACAATGTCGGATCAAGCATTTGCTGAACATCTGGGCACCCCAAGCCACGGACGATCTCGACTCCAGTTGTCTCACGCACACTAATAGCTGTAAACTTCTTAAGAAGTTGTGCGACTTTTTCTTGCTCGCCTCTTTGCCACATCTTAACGCCGAAACTGGACGCATATGCAATGCGGCGACATTTCTCTGGAAGGCAGCCTAAAAAAACGACATCCAATATAGGCATGACCCATTGCGGATTCCACATCTGATCGCTGCCGACGATTACGGCATCATATGCCTTGCACACTTCGTGGAGTTCGGAACAGGTTGCACAGAGTTTACTTTGTGGATAGGACTGGGCAAATGCCGTTATAGGATACCGCACATAGGTGCGGAGTTTGACACGAAAGCCCTTCAAACTCCGCGAAACAAAGCACCGCCACAGGGGTATCCGTTTCACGTTTGGGAAGGCATAATCTATAAACTCGACGTGATGACCGCGTCGTTCAAGATACTTCCACAGAGCATAGGCTTGCAACATCGCGCCGTAATTCGGAACCCTATAAAATGTCAATATTCCGATTTTCATCGGATCACACCGCATTTACGGAAGCGATCTTTTCCCCAATGCCCGGAAGTGCGCCACCAAGGCCACCGCCGACACGCACAGATAAGGTACTGCACCTGTTCAGGATGTGCGCGAAAACAGCAGAAGAACTTCCCTCGACGTGAGGAAGGCGCCACGCTCCGCCAAAGGGAGGGATTCACATCCCTTGCATGCTGGTATGTGCTTGGAAGGGCCTCATAGCCAGAAGAGCTACGATTAAACCACTCCAGCCCCGTCGAACTGTTGGCCAGAACCAGCGAAACTCCCTTGTCATCATCCATATCGGCAAAACGCTGCTGAACATTCCAATAATCGGCCAAGGTGATATCGGAACCGCTCCGCAATTCGCGGAACGGGCACTCGTGACAACTTAACCGGCTATACAATTCCGAAAGGAATCCCCGAAGGAAGGGGTCCTGATCCAAAGGTTGCAGATACGCGCTCCCGTTCGCGAACGCAAACGAGAGCGCGAATCTCTTCCATCCAAAAGCATGCTTTTGTCTGAAAGAGATTCGCTTAATTTCTCCACTTTGCGCCGAGTTGGCTTGAATTACATTCTTACATCGGTCAAAGACAAAAGGAGAGGGCACTCCATGGCAAATTAAATCCGCACAAAGCAAATTATCATACGGTTTCTGCAAGAAAAGTTTTAAACCTGCGACCTGACACGGGCAACCAGAAAACAAGACCTGTCGGCCAGAATCCAATTGTTTTTTGACCACACGAAAGGTGTCCCCCATATCGGACTGGACATATTTTGAGCCTCTCAAATCGTCCAGTTCTTCCTCGTTCTCCGCCGATTTATGGACGACCCGCCACGCTGGCTTCTCCCATCCCGCTCCGTAAACAATCCCGCCCTTTTTCAGAATCTCGCGGGCAAGGAGCGTAAACACACCGCCGGAAGAACTCTTCATGCGGAGATCATCGTCCTTGTCCTTGACCGCGTAAACGGACAGCGGCATTCTGTTCGAACCGGGATGTAGAACGGGACAGACCTTTTCACACAGTCCACAATGAACGCATAAAGCGGCGTCAATGACAGGCTGGAGGAATCCCTCGACATCCGGCTTCATCTTGATGGCCTGTTTGGGGCAAACCGCAAAGCAGGCCGAACAGCCGCAGCATCTCTCCGGGGTGGGTAACATTAGGAAAAGGCTCTCAGTTTCTGGGCGATTGCGGAAAACGTACGCACGGCAAAATCCCGTTCCTTATCAT
>JAAZFF010000353.1 GCA_012511845.1 Lentisphaerota bacterium | reverse complement strand
GTTTGACAAGGCGCAAGTGGCAGAGTTCCTCGAATCATTTGACCCGTACGATATGGGCAAAAGCAATTACTACAATGCAATTCTGCAAAATCTGTTTTTTGCCACCCTCAACTGCACAATTGAAAAACGCGATTTTTCAAAAAAAAGAAAAAGCGGTCTCACAACGCGGCGCGGTATAAAAACATTCTGGCGCTGTTATACCGAATTCAGCGATCCCGAAGCATTCGTGAAACTTGTCCGCAACGTTCCATTTCTCAACTGTGCTCTCTTTGAATGTCTCGATAAGGAGGTTGAAGTCGAGGAGACGGGAGAGATGCGTCTGCGACTCATTGATGGGTTCAGCGACAAAAAGGAACATCGGGCATTTGTTCCCAACGGCCTCTTCTTCCGCAGCAATGAAACGGGGCTGATCGATATTTTCAAGCGCTATGAATTTACTGTTGATGAAAACACAAGCAATGATGCCGATATAGCCCTCGATCCAGAGCTGCTGGGTAAAGTATTTGAGAACCTTCTCGGCGCATATAATCCGGAAACAAGGGAGACGGCACGCAAGGCAACAGGTTCATTCTATACACCGCGCGAAATTGTCGACTACATGGTGCGCGAGAGCCTGCGCAGCTACCTCAAAGGCAAAGTTGCAGATGCCACCGATGAAGAGCTCGATGCGCTCTTTGACCGGAGTCCGGACCCTGCCACGGGGAATGCCGTATTGAACACACTGAGGAAAAACAGGGAGCGCCATGGCGAATATCTCGATGCACTTTACAAATGCCGGATTCTTGATCCCGCCTGCGGATCGGGAGCTTTCCCCATGGGAATTCTCCATGCCATGACAGAGCTGTTTGCCAGGCTGGATCCCGACAACATAGCGCATCTTGCACGGATCAACGAAAGCTACAAGGATGATAAGGCAGGGCTGAAGCAGGGTCTGTCGAGTGAAGATCTCGAGGAACGCGAGGAACAGATTAAGGAACGCCTTAAAGAGGGGCGTGCCTACCCGGATTACGCACGAAAGCTGTACCTGATTGAAAACTGCATATACGGAATTGATATTCAGCCGATTGCCACGCAGATCTCCAAGCTGCGATTCTTTATTTCGCTCCTGTGCGATCAGTTGCGCACAAACTACGACGCAGAGAAGGAAAACTTCAACCTCCTCTCACTGCCGAATCTTGAAGCGAAGTTTGTATGCGCCAACAGCCTTGTTCCCCTGCCCCGCCTGCCTTCCGGCGCACTTGATCTCTCTACCGGCAATCTGAACGAGCTGCGGCTCAAACTACAGAAAAATCGTCATGTCATTTTCAACGCCCGTACCGCAACAACGAAGGAAAAATACAAACGGATCGATGAAGAAATCCGCAGAGAGATAAAGGCGGCAGTAAAAGTGACGGGCGCAGAAACAGATAATGAGAAAATTGCTTATCTTTCTGAACAGCTAAAGCAATTAAAGGAAGAACGCTCCAAAGTCGGTGAGCCGTGGATAGAGGCAGGGGCAGCAGAAAAGCAGACGGTCCTCTTTGATGATTTCATGACGAACGACACACCTCCGCTGCTTCATGATGCGAACGAGAAAAAGCGGGCGGAGCTCGATGAAGCGATCATACGCTGCGAGGCATCGATTCAAAAAGAATACGCAAAGAGGGATAACAGGGGATCGACAGAACTGGACGAACTTGCAGAACTTGTGGCAGGGTGGGATCCGTTCGATCAGAATGCCACATCCCCTTTCTTCGACTCCGAATGGATGTTCAACATCAAAGACGGGTTCGATATTGTGATTGGAAATCCGCCGTATGCTCAAGTTTTAAAAGGAATATACCCTGCAAATGTTTTTGAATACTCTGAAAAACAGGATAAAGGCAAACAAAACCTTTATAAGCTTTTTGTTGAATTTTCTTACATAGCTGCAAAACGGACAACCGGCTTTGTATGCTTAATAGTACAAGGATCGTTAATGG
>JAAZFF010000352.1 GCA_012511845.1 Lentisphaerota bacterium | reverse complement strand
GGGCAGCCTCAACAGGACGGACGAGACGAATGCGGCTCTGCGTAAGATATCTTTGCGGAGGTTTCTGAGAAACGCGCCCTACCTTTCGATTTGCCGGTACACGCAGACTTAGCTAACGATACGATGGCGATCTTTTTAAATTATCACACAGAATGACTAGATGTTATCTTTTTCACAATCATCGAAGTCTCGTCCCAGTATTTCCTGCAATTCCTCACTGAAAACTGTAATATCCTCTCTTTTCAGCATTCCGACACGGATCATTCTTTCTAAAAAAAGCGTCATTTTCGAACGTGAGTGACCATCAAGACACCGGACGAGATTCTTCGCCTCTATCTTCATTTCCTCATACGTTTCCCAAAAACGTTCTGTCTCTGTCTTATCAGGATTGTTCAGCATTACAGTTAAACGGTCATTGCACCTGGTTATATACCTTTCACGCAACGTTACTACCATAGACCTGAACTTTTTCCAATCCGACTCTTTCATGTCAACCCTGCTCCTTTCTGAACTTGAACAATAGCCAGTTATTCACCTGGCAAATCTAGAGCACTAATGCTTTACGTGTGAACATTATAGCATTTAATATGTTGATTTGCACCTTTTCCCGATAGAAACTTTATCTGCATTATAAAATGAGTCATGGCACACTTTTACGAATTGAGAATGTAGAAAGTGAGACATGCTGTCCCGTTTTATACCCGAAACATATAATTAATCCGGCTTGGCACGTCTCATGCTTTAATGTCATGCGTAACTTCGCAACACATTTTTGCGGAGGCAACAAAAGGATTAAGAAAATGTCAAAGATTTTAGGAATAGACCTTGGAACAACAAACTCCTGCATGGCGGTAATGGAAGGTGGAGAACCCGTAGTAATTCCCAGTGCCGAAGGACAGAGGACAACACCGTCGATTGTAGCTTTTGCCAAGAATGGGGATCGCCTGGTTGGTCAGGCTGCAAAACGGCAGGCAGTTACAAACCCGAAAAATACAATTTTTTCCGTAAAACGTTTTATGGGACGCAAGTATGATGAGGTAGCTCATGAATCTACTCTCGTTCCATATGAGATTGTTAAAGCAAAAAATGGTGACGCCCATATAAAAATTGGCGATAAAACGTATTCTCCTCCCGAGATTTCATCCATGATTCTGCTTAAGATGAAGGCTGATGCGGAAGCTTATTTAGGAGAGAAGATTTCTCAGGCAGTCATTACTGTACCTGCTTACTTCAATGATTCCCAGCGCCAGGCGACGAAAGATGCTGGACGCATTGCAGGTTTTGACGTGATGCGCATTGTAAATGAGCCTACTGCCGCTTCTCTCGCTTACGGTCTCGATAAGAAAAAAGAGGAAACCATAGCAGTTTACGACTTTGGCGGCGGCACATTCGATATTTCGATTCTTGAAATCGGGGATGGTGTATTTGAAGTTAAAGCAACGAATGGTGACACACATCTTGGCGGTGACGATCTGGATCAGATAGTCATGCAATGGCTCGTTGATGAGTTTAAAAAAGAGAACGGGATAGATTTATCCCAGGACACAATGGCAGTACAGCGCCTGAAAGAGGCTGCAGAAAAAGCAAAGTGCGAGCTCTCATCTGTTACGTCAACAGATATAAACCTGCCGTTTATTACAGCTGATAATACGGGACCGAAGCACCTTACAATGTCACTTACCAAAGCCAAACTGGAACAACTCTGCGGAGATACAATCAATCGTGCTGTGGCTCCGTGCAAAAACTGCTTGAGCGACGCTGAAGTTTCTTCCGTAGATGAAGTCATTCTCGTCGGCGGTTCAACACGTATGCCGAGAGTGCAGGAG
>JAAZFF010000351.1 GCA_012511845.1 Lentisphaerota bacterium | reverse complement strand
TTACTCCTGTTCTTTCAGGTCAGGTATCAGTTCGCGGCAGCGGCTTGTTTGCGAGATACAATCTGAGAAGATTTTCTGCAGAAGCAAAGCATCTGTCAATCCTTGTTGCCACTCCTCCACTTGAGGGCAGACCTGATGACTACTCCGGTGCAGTTGGAGCTTTCAAACTGGATGCATCTGTTTCCCCAGATGTGTGCAGTGTCGGTGATTTATTGAGTCTGCACTGGTCATTAAAGGGGGAGGGTACACTCGATATCAAGACGGATACCAAATATTCTCCAGGTTCTAATTTCAAGGTGTATCCTCCGCGAGTAGTATCGCGTTCTGACAACTCAGTCGTTTGTGAACAAATATTAATTCCGATGAGTACAAACATTATAGAGGTGGCGCCTCTGTCTGTTTCATACTTTGATCCTGTACACGGGGAATACGTTACTCTTGTTTCCGAGAAATTTCCTGTTTCTGTAAGGGAACGAAAAGCCGATGATGGTACGGCATTTGCTACGGCAGTAACAAATCTTGCGGTGGTGCCAACAACAGTTACACAAGATATATCTCCAAATGAATCTGTAACAGGACTGAAAATACTGCAATTCTTACGGCGTCAGCATGGTGAAAAAAGGGAGACTGCTTCGAGTGCCGCAGCGCGCTTGTGCCCTGACGATGTTTCGAAAATTCTTTTCGAAATACCTGCAGGAGTCACTGTAGAGATAAGGGAGGCTTCTGGCAGGTGGTATAGAGTTCTGTATGATGGAACAACCGGCTGGGTTCCATCCGAAGCGCTAGCAGAAATAGTAGAATAAAGCTGAGCCCGAGCCCGGCAGAGCTTGCAAATGGCTGACCATATTGACCATATTGCCCATATTGAGATTGCTTCGCAACCACGGCTCATGAGGACATTCGCCCTCCAACCTCTGTGTCTCTGTGTCTCCGTGTCTCTGTGTGAGAATAGAATCGATTTGACTTGGGACTCGGGACTTCGGACTCGGAATTGTCTGACGAGTCTGACTTGTCCATCAGCAACGGCGGTTTGCGGAGAAACTCGCCCTACCTTTGCACGGCCTGCACGGCTTGACGGGCTCTGCCTCAACTGCTCCTTCAGGACAAGTTTTTCCGAAGGTAGTTTTTAAGTTCCTGAATTCCGATTATATTGAAGTGAAAGACTGATGCGGCGAGCAGGATCGTAGCTCCGGCATTTACGGCATCGAGAAAATGCTCAAGTTTTCCCGCCCCACCTGATGCTATTATTGCGACGCCGGTAGCGTCTTTCATTTTTCTTATAAGAGGCAGGTCGTAACCGGATCTTATGCCGTCAGTGCTTTTACTTGTAGGCAGAATGGTAGTAACGCCGTAGCCGCCAACCTGTTTTGCCCATTCAATTGCATCAACACCGGTCGCCGTTCTGCCTCCATCTATCCAGACTTCGTACCCCGATGGTTGCGATGTGTTTTGCGTCACATCAATGGCAACAGTCAGACAGTCTGTTCCGAATTCAGAAATAATTTCTCCTATGATTTTCGGATTTTTGAACGCAGCGCTGCTGATCGATATTTTGTCTGCTCCAGCCTCCAGAACGGCTCCTGCAGAAGCAATGTCATGAATACCTCCACCTACTGTAAAGGGAATTGTAGTAACTTTTGCGACATTTCTAATTACGTCGAGCATAATTCCCCTGTTTTCCGCTGTAGCAGCAATGTCCAGCATTGTAAGCTCGTCTGCGCCGGCTGCACTATAAGCTCCGGCACTTTCGATAGGGTCACCGGCGTCTGTGATGTCTGCAAATTGAATACCCTTGACGACTCGTCCATACCTTATATCAAGGCAGGGCATTATTTTTATTTCAGATAAAACACCCACTTCTTCAGATTGAATTTTCATAATTATTTTGGTTCAGGAGTTTCTCCGTACCATCCCAATATTTGCATGCGCGGCAGTTCATATGATAGCTGGCAAATAACAGATAACGCCGCTGTATCAAGGGCTCTTGCACTTATATCGATAAAGAAAGCGTATTCCCAGGGGCGATCCGGTACAGGTTGCGACGATATTGCAGAGAGATTAAGTCCTTTGTCTGAAAAAACCTCTAACGCCGAAGCCAGTGCTCCGATTCGATGCGGCAAATGCATTATAATGCTAAGGCGTGAGGCATCGGGCGTTACGATTAATTTCTTTACAACAGCTATAAAGCGGGTTTTGTTGCAGTTTGTATCGCTTACCTGAAGTGGCAGAGTCTCGAGTCCGTGAGCATCAGCTGCTTCCGAAGAGCAAATTGCAGCAACAGATTTATCGTTCCGTTTTAAAACATCAGCAGGTGCATAAGCCGTGTTTTCAGCCTGCTCTGCTGTCCAGTGCCTGTCCGTGATAATTTGCGAACACTGCGCAAGAGCCTGGGGATGACTTACGACCGTTTTGATGTCGTCAAGTTCTGTGCCGGGAAGCACAGCCAATACATGCTCTACACGTATTTCTGTTGAGCGTGCAATGAATAAATGTTGCTGCAAAAGTCGGTACACAGCGTCTACGTCTCCGCCCGAAGTGTTTGCCAGAGGCAATACGGCTACGTCCGCTTCTCCCTCCATAACTTTTATGCAGGCGTCGGAAAACGACCATGCCGGGGTGCATTCAGCTTCGGGAAATAAGTGTTTTGCTGCCATTTCAGAATAAGAGCCGGCAGTGCCTCCGAATGAGACTTTTTTTACAAAGTCGAGACTGCCATCGGCTTCCTGCGGCAATATGGCTGTAGCCGTCTGGTTACGCAGTTGAGGCAGAAGTATTTCATACTGACGGGCACGTGAAAGGCGCAGAACAGTGCGCATAAGAGAGGCTGCGGCGTCTTTCATTTCAGCCGGTGCCATATCTCTGGCAGCCTGATACACCCTGTCCTCGCGATCTGCATCGTAAACGGGAGCACCTGATGAAGATTTTTCTGCAGCAACTTTTTCTGATACAGCCATGCGCTGGTGAAAAAGATTTATCAGCAATGTGTCGATTTCATTTATTTTATTGCGAAGCGATTCCATCCCGGAAGCAACTTTTAAGGGTCTGGAAGAAGCTGCACTTTCTTCATTCTTTAAAATATGAATGTTTACGAGCTGTTCCAGCCCTACGAGATAACTGTTGAGCCCCAGTCCGCTTATCTGACCGACACATGCTTCCTGTATTACGGAAATTCTGCGAAATGGCTCCCGCTTGCTTATATCGGAAATATGGACTTCCATCACAGGTATTTTAGCCAGTTGTATAGCATCAAGCAGAGCATAGCTATAGTGGGTATAGGCGCCTGCATTTATTACAATCCCGGCGGCATAATCCATGGCTTCATGAATAGCCGTTACTATCTCGCCCTCTATGTTCGATTGAAAAAACCTGGCGTTGAATCCAAGTTCTTCAGCCTTGACGATAAAAGCATTTTCAACATCCTGCAAGGTGAAGTTACCGTACTGCGCAGGATCGCGCTTGCCAAGCATATTAAGGTTGGGACCATTGATTAAAAGAATGGTCTGTTTTTGAGTTTCGGAGTTCATCTCTTTTGGAGCAGAAGTTTTTTTCACAGTTCCTCCTTCTATAAATTTAAATCATCCGTTGGATAAATTCGCACAACCCTGCGCGGCGACCTGCCCGCTTTAATGAACTGCTGCGCAGCACAAGCGATATTTGCTCTGTCAGCGGTTCAGCAAATTTTATATTGGAGAAGTTCGCAAGTTCACCGTATTGCCCGACGCGCCTTTCTTCAAATTTGGGCGGCAGGGGGTCGGAGCCGGCTAATATATTTATTCCTAAAGTTTTTGCATAAACCATCGCATGCGGTTCCCGCCAAAAGACAGGGCGTAATGTAGAGTCGCCCAGGAATAGTTGTTCACCCTTAAAACTGTCGATTACAGACCTGACGATTTTGGCGCGTTTAAACATCCATTTGCCTACTCCCCATGCAAGTACCGGTACGGCGTTGGCAGATATGGCTGCTGAAACGGCAGAACTGATTGTTGTGCCGTCATTAAACTTTTCCCTTGTGGCTAGTGCCAGGACTTCAATCCTTTCACTGCACGCAATCTGGCGACCTGATACAACGACAACATCGGGGGCTCCAGACTTTTCCAGAATAATGGAAGAGTCCTCTGAGCGGGTGATATCTTCATCTTTTGGTACGCCTTCACCGTTAGCCCATTTTGTAAAAAAATCAACACCCTCCCGCTCAGCCAACATCATTATGCCGCATGTTGCTCCATATTTGATTATATTGAAGCGAAAAGTGTCAAGCATAGTGCCTGCATCGTAAGAAGGGTAGATATGAACGTGGGTGTCTATTAAAGCCAACATACTATGAATTTGTAATTATTCTCAAAGTGCCCTGATAAAAAAAATGTGAACCCCAACCTAAAGTGAAAATAAGGTTGCCATACAACGCATGTTCAATATTGGAGAATAGCAGGGAATCTGTTTTTTTGTAAGAAAAAAGAAACATCAACCCTCCGATGAATGTAAAAACTACAGCAATATAGTTCGTGAAGGCAATGTGTGCAAAGCTGAATGCCATGGCACCTGCCAATATACGAATCCGCTCCGGGAAAACAGGTGCGTAGCGCTTCTGATAGAGAGCACGATACAGCAACCCTTGCGGTAATACTGAAACAAGAGGGTAGAAAAACATTATTTTAATCCACAGATTCGGCCTGTTCAGCGGGAGTGCCAAAAAAGAATTCCGCTTCCAGATGAAAATCGGTACTGCAAGCACTACTGCAAAAAAAGCAAACCGCACAAGCATCTTCAACCAATCTTGCGTTGAAACTCCATCGGCTGAGACTATATCTGCCGGTTTGAAATTGGATGTCAGACGCAGAAACAAATAAGCGAAAAGTGAGGCAATTAATAAAATCAGAATAATCGGGATTGTAAAAGTAATGCCGGTTTTATGTGAAATTTCCGGCATATACCTTACAAATAGCGGCAGCAGTATAAACAGCACAACAAATTCGGCATATTTGCCGGCATATCTTTCAGACTGCTCCATAGAATATTATAACACTTATTCTTTTTCAGCTTCTTTCTCTTTTTTGTCTCCTCTTCCAAGGAGTCCGCCAAGAGCACCGCCAACTTTTCCAACAGCTCCTGAAGCTGCATCTAAAGCAGCCCCGCCTACGGCACCGGTAGCATCAAGAGCGCCTTCGCCT
>JAAZFF010000350.1 GCA_012511845.1 Lentisphaerota bacterium | reverse complement strand
GATGTGTCTGTGGCTTGATGACAATCCCGGCGCCATAGATGCGATTTTCTGTGAAAACGACCTCGAGGCTGCCCGCATCATCGGAGAGCTCGCAGCACGTGGGCTTAGGACCCCCTACGACATACTCGTTGTCGGATGCGATGCCAATTGCATAATTGCGGGAATGTGGACGATAAAGCTTGATTCGGAGTACATGGCGGAAGAGGCAGTTTCGCTGCTGATCAAGCTGATCAACGGCGAGACGCCCGAAAACAACCCCGTATATGTACCGACGCTCATCGATGAATCGGGCAATGAGATACCAGTTTGACCTTCTAACAGTTTGAAAGACCACTCAATAAAAGACACGAGATACAACATCAAGGAAAAGAATATGAAAACAAACAGATTGAATTTATTCGGAATTTTCAGTGCAGCCGCCGCCTCCATGGTGCTGGCAACGGGATCAGCCCATGGGATGGATTCCGAAAACACCAGGTGGACATGGTGCGGCTGGGGTGGTGGAGGGTATTTCTGGAGCAATGCGATAGATCCGGTGAATCCTAATATCATGTACCTCGGCGGCGACGTAGTAGGGATGTACAAATCCACGGATCGCGGCAAGAACTGGCGTTTGATAAATAACGGGCTGCATGAGTACGGCGTGTATTCCATGGCAATATCGAGAAGCAATCCTAAAGTGCTATACGCAATGACCCCGAACGGCGTGGCGAGGACGGATAATGGCGGCGAAAAATGGACTCCTCTTCCGGAGACTTTCAAGTCGCGTCATAATTTATCCTCACACCGCCCCGGCAGTGTAAGAGCACTTGCCGTTGATCCCGTTAATCCCGGGATCGTTTATGCAGGCAGCGCTATGGGTGTTGTGTGCAAGAGTACAGATGGCGGCATGACGTGGTCAGAGCTGGATTATCTTTCTGCTCTCGAAAGCGGAGACTCTCCCGATCCTGTAGCACCGGCATCCGGCGACGGTTTTATGTGGGCAGCGTTCAAATCGGTTGCGAATGATTGGAAGCATTCCGGACGTATAGAGAAATATTATGATAAAGGACAGGACTGGACAGGCATGAAGGAGCTGACATCATCTTTTTATGCACCGTCTGGGGCTCCGACTTTCAAGGTTGCCCTCGTAGTGCAGTCCGGGGCTGATTGGAAGTGGGAACATTCGGCTTTTGTTGACAGCAAGGCGGGAGAGTGGGTGGATTTGTCGTTTGACTTGAGCAGCATCAACGATATAAAGGACATCCGTATGGTACACGTCTGGGTTATGGCAAATGGTGCTGCATTCAATGGAGAACTCGGTATAGATGCTGTGCGTGTCAAGCCTCAGGATTCTTCAAGAAGTGATATTGTGCTTGGGGAATGGGACACTGCCGGTGCGAATGAGGGATGGCGTCCGAGCAAGTCGGCTGATTCCCCGTTTATTACTGCTATTCGCAGTTCTCTTGCTCCGGCAACGGTTGCAAAAGATCCTGTCGGTTCAGTTGTCGTTTCAGAAGCTGATCCTTCACTTGTTTTCATATGTCACCGCAAATTGGGAACATTCAGGAGCAAAAATGGCGGAGCAGCCTGGGAGCTTCTCGATACTCCCAAAACTTCTATAAATATTTCGACTTATAAGGGAGATCCGAAACTTTTATATGGAGCATTTGATAAGGCGGGTGTATGGAAATCGGTTGATGGCGGAGATACATGGACAAAATTTTCGGATGGTCTGAATGCAAATTACGGTGTGCGTGAAATTCGCATAAATCCGAAAAACCCCAATAAAGTGCACCTCATAGCCGTGAGCAGCTGGGCGGGGATATACTACGGTTCCGACGATGGCGGAAAAACATGGACGGGCAGGCGTTCTTTTACCCGTGATTACGTGGGTAATCCTACAGAGCCGGATGGTCATCCCGGCGGGAAAAAAGATCTGAGTGCCTGTACAAACCTGGCTATAAG
>JAAZFF010000349.1 GCA_012511845.1 Lentisphaerota bacterium | reverse complement strand
ATCCCCGCTTGAGGATGCATGAAGGCGACAGGCCTGCCGGCACTCATAATCTGCATTCCTCCCTCACCGTCCGGCACAAACTCCTCTATTAACCCCCTGTTTGCACGAGAGAGATAAAATGCCGGAACAAAATCTACAGGATGCATTATGCTGTGTCCTTCCGGACCCACTTTGGAGAACGTCTTTGGATTCCCGTATCCCGCCTCGACTATTACCGGTTCGCCCCCTGAGTAGTAAAGGACTTCCAGTTCATCACAATTATAATGCCCCCATGTATTGCCTGCACGCAAAACCACCATCGACTCTCCCCTATCTTTGTGGCAGAGTCTGAACACTGCCCCCAAACCGGAAACGAGATGCGACTTCAGTTCCGGAGCTTGCTGCGGTACTGCCGGCTTGCCCTCCCATCCATTTTCAACCGACATCCACGCCAGGTTTGATGCAAGAGTTTCATCGACTTCAGCAAATCCGATCGCAAGTGCGTTGTATGTATGCCAGTTCAGCTCCATCCTGTGATCGCCCAATGTCGCCATCATTCTTTTATCTCCGGCATTCGGATCACGCGGAGTTACGAAGTGGAAAACAGCTTTAGACAACTTTGCGAACCGTTCATCTTTAAACCAGTCGACAATATGTGGAAAGGTAGAGACCCTGCCACGTTGCTCCAGTGCAAACGGCGCCAGTGTTCTGAGTACATGGTGAAAATAAGTGTGTGACTCTTCCCACACACCTGATTCCGGATCAGAAAAGACATCCAACTGAAGCGACAACATTTCGTTTGCTCGTTTCAACCAGGATTGAGAAGCTTCGTGTTTGTCGAAAATCAGTGCTATGCCGCCTGATGTGCAAAAGACATCAGTGAAGAAGTTCTGATTCGGCATTCCAAGACACGTCGGCTCAGATGAACGCGGATCGCTCATCGGTGCCATAGTGAACTCTCCGGGATAAAAGGATCGTCTACCCGTAAGATACCCCAGGAAAAGCAGCATCGCCACAAGGCGCTCCTTCAATGAAGGAAGTTCGGAGCTCTCTTCCGGGAAATATTCGGGAATGCAATCTAACAGCATCATTTCTCTGAACAATATCGCTAATGGGAATACAGCGCGAAGAGTCACGGGGTTGGTTCCTCCCGGTCCGCGCCCCATCACATAGCCTGTTGAGAGCACATGCAGGGTATTGTACATTTCACGCACGATGGCAATGGCATTTCGGCGTTTATCGAAAAGCAGAGATGTAATAGTTGTGTTGTATGCGTTCTCCATTGCTGGATGAGATGAGTCGAGCCCATCTTTTTCCGGTATTTTTTCATGCAAGATCCAGTCCTTTACCATATCCACGGAACATAGTCCCTGAAACTGGATAATTCGTCGCAGAGGTGAACGCACTGCTTCCCATTCGTCCGTCAATGCCGGTCCTTCATACCATTCCAGTGTATGTTCAGGTACAGGATCAGGCGTGCACCAGTCACTTCGTCTGCCGATAATAATTCCGTATTCGCGATTTCCTTCAAGAAGCATTGCTTCCGCACAAAAGGCGGAAACATCAGACGTATTGTTGACCTTTACATCGGGTGGCAGCCATGAATAAGTATCTCCTATAGTTTCTCCACCACGAGTGCGCAGATTTTCCGTATCAAAGCGGCGTTCATAAAACTCAACAAATGTATTTTTAAATCCATCCCACTCACGCTCTGTGCGTACAAACCAGCCCACGCAGTCGGGAGACCCATTTGAATGAATTAAAACTCCCTCTCGCAATGCTGCTATCTGGGTCCCCTGCGTCCATGGATACAGCCTGGCATGAAGCCTGTCAGAGAAATAATCCATTCGATGCTTCTGATAAAAGAGCGTATGATCTGCCAAACTTATACTGTCCGGCAGAAAACCCGATTTTTTGTCAAACATCATGACCCACCGCGCTTTCGGACCGCAGTCAGATCGCTCTCTTATGCGAAGGAATTCTTCTCCGTCTGCCGCAGTGCACTCAAATTCAAATTTTGAATTATTATCAAATTTGTAGCAGACTTTAATTGTTGTCCAGAGGGGACCATCCTCCAGGAGAGAGCACCCCATTGAGACCATTCGTTCGTAAGTGTCTATATATCCTCTGCCTAAACGCTCACCGCTCTGTCCAATCAAATACTGTACCGGTGCCGGAACATTAAGTGATTCGATTGGCATATCAAACTTGGTTATACCAAAATCAGGTAGACGTACAGCTCCTGTGGATGTGTTGAGCAGTACGCCTTTTTCCGTTCGACTCCAACGCTGATCTTTACGCATGATGCTACCGGGATTTTCGTCCTTCAAAGTAAACTCAATGCGTACATGTCCATATTTCGGCAACTTTATGAAAACACCGACAATTCCATTTCGTTCAGACACCTGAAACGGGACTTCTTGACCGTTGATAATGGCTTTGCTTATTTTTTTAGACAGTAAGCCATGGCGTTCGATGTCGAAGAAACAGAGCGTTCTCGGATAATCTGCACCGATATATTCCCTGATGTCGAAGACGACAGAAGTATCTGTGATGTATGATGACTTTATACCTGCACTAAAGTCGGGGAATGCAGTTTCATCTCTGCAGTCGCCGGTACTGCTGTCCGATTGAATATCTGCCATGGTTTTATTATTCAAAACTATTGTCCTTACTCTGCTTTGCCGAACATCAGTACTTTTCCGGAAGCATCTTCGAGAGGGAACTCGACTCTTACAGTTCCTGAATCGAGTTGCGTAGTTGGCAGTATTGTGCCGTCATCCAAACTTACAACATTTGAAACTTTAGTCTTTGAATGGAAAAACTCAGGTTTAACAGTTACAGTTGCAGGAGTACTGTCATCTCCCTGCCTGTTAACTGCAAGGAACAGATGATCGTTGCTTACAAACGGAACAACAGCAAGACCGCGTGAAGTTGACAGGGGATTGCCGAGGGCATCCATAATACGAGAACACAGGTGTCGGGCAGTAATACCATTGAGTTGATCCAGATTTCCTTCCCATGAAATAATGCCCCCCTGCTTCTTATCAGCAGAGCGTTCACGTGCGAAGAACTCCGCAGCTTTGATGTTTGCAAGCTTCGGATGTTGTTTGCCGATCGAAATTACCGTTGCACCATTTTTCTGAAGGCGTTTGACTTCTTCTATTTCCCAGTCCTCCCAATTTACGGCATCGACGAGCACGAGGGGATTTTTACCCTTCCAGTTTTTGAGTGCATGTGTTGACGTTACAAACGAAATCGGCAATCCCTGCTTTACGAGAGGAACGTATACTTTCTCGCACAACGACTCTATATCATCTTCACCATCTTCCGGGAAAAGTCCGAAGCCCTGCCTTCCAAGTTTAGGACCCATCCTGCGCTCCTGACCCTGCCACGAAACAACCATCCCGAAGCCAGAAGCTTTTTCGGGTCTTATTTGTGTTATCAGGTTATGTACTCTTGTTCGCCAGAAATGATCATTTGCGTCATACCTTATGCCGTGACCACCCTGTGAGGAAAAACCTGTTTCATGATAGGGCAGAAACTCCCCATCAAGTGTTACTCGACCCAGAAAATATGTGGCATACCATTGTCTCCTGGCAACACCGGGTTCACTGTTTGCTCCAAACCAGAATTCATTTTGCTCGCTGTTTATCCAGCCCCATTCATCGTATGCACCGCTCCGCAGATCCGGATTTGCTGCAACAATTGCAATACGTCCGCCCAGACTCCACCACATGTCCTGCCGACGCAATTCCCAGAAAAGGTCCGTTCCAACACCAATGTGAGTTTTAGCAAGTTTGCGACCAAGCTCTCCGCCTGCCATGGGAAAACTTCCGTGAGTTTCAAATGTAAAATCATAGCCCAGTTTTCTTATTGAATCCTGTGTTTTCAGCATTTTATCCGCATACCGTTCAAGATTGAAAACCTGCCACTTATCGCCATATTCTTCGGAAATCTCCCTGACTACTTCTTTGCGTGATTTTGCTTTGAGCCCTTGTTCTCCATTAGCCCTGAGCCATTTATCAAAATCAACAAACACATCCCAGCCAAAGCAGCTCCCGACAGGAATGCCGTTCCAGCGGTCAGAACCAAAGACGTGTACCTTTGCTACATTCTGCCTGCTCCAATCACCTGAAACAAGACGTTTTTCAAGTTTTTCCTTAAACCAGTCCCACGAATACATACCGTTCAGGAAACGTCTCCATGGATTTGTATAATGAGAAGCACGTGTCGCTGATGTGAGCATTCTTTCAGGCGAGTCCACATTTCTGGTACCCATTTCAAGAAGATCCTGCGTGAAAGCCCATGTCTGATCGTGCGGACCTCCCCACCCTTCTGTCCATTTATTCATTCCCAGCCCGAACGAGTCCTGCTGACGCCATCCGGGAGTGCAGAGAGCTCCCACAGTAACGCATCCATCCTGTATTTTTCGAACAAGTTTATTTCCTTCAGCAGGAACGTAAAAGACATCAAATTCCTTTTCTGCGAGAACAACTTTGCCGTCCTTTGCCCTGAATATGTAACGCACAGGACCAAATTTATGGCGTGTATCAAGTGAAGTCGACACGATTTTCTCTGAGAAAGGAGTGGAGCTTACTGTTGCTAGGGCACGTGAAGTCTTTATACCTGCCACAAAGTCGATGTGCGAGTTGCCGCATCCTCGGTGACATTCCGAAATTTCGATTCAGCAACAGCGGCAGAATATCTGTCGATAGCCCAAACCCACGACCGCGCCGGCGCGTACGACATCGATGCATGTGGGGACATGATCATAGATTCATACAGCGGCTCGCGCACTAATATCATGGGGCTTCCAGACGGAATTGTGCACGATTGGCTTACAGCAAATGGTTATGGATTGAAACATGAGGTATTAGTTAAATGAATGCAATTGTCGGTTTTATTCGTAAACTACCAACAGTATTCGCCACTGGATTCGGACTCGGCTACGCACCGATTGCGCCAGGCACGTTCGGCGCGCTGATAGGATGCCTGATAGTGTGGACTTTTACGATCCACCTTCCAGAGCTCTGGATGCAAATCGTGGCTTGCGCGTTGCTGACGCTCGCCTGCATACCTGTATGCACTTACGCGGAAAAGGATCTCGGTGGAGAAAAAGACAACGGTAAAATCGTAGCCGACGAATATCTCACCTTCCCTATATGCATGTTGGGAATGTACGGACTCTGGCAGAAGTATTGGTGGCTTATGCCGATGTGCTTCATTGTAAGTCGCATCATGGACATCGTTAAGCCTTTCCCTGCATATCGTCTTCAGTTGCTTCCTTCTGGACTCGGCATTACTATTGACGACTTTGTCTCCTCTCTCTACGCCCTTGCCGCGAATTGGCTGCTTTTCACAGTGATCACTGTTTAAATCATCTGGCGCAGGGGCGTCATAGTCTATGAAACAGCCTGAAACAACTGAGCTTGACATAGCGCCACTAATCGCGGCAGACCTCCGTAGAGGAAATTCTGTGCGATTCATGACACAAGGCGGCAGCATGGAGCCATTTCTCAAGGCCGGCGACTACGTGGTTGTAGAGGCGTTCAAATCTGGGCATGGCGGCACCAAGATCCCTAAAAAGGGCGCCGTAATGCTGTATGAAACTCGATCTGGCGCACTACGCCTCCACCGCTTCACGCGAACAACGAGTGACAACAACGGAACAAAACTTCTCCGCTTTCGTGGCGACACCCCCAGTTACCCAGTCGAGCTTATAAAACCCGAACAGGTTCTCGGAACACTTGTCTCCCGGGAACGAGACGGTCGAATCTCAAAAGCAAACAACTTTTCATCAAGGATGTGCGGGCTTTATGCCTCAAAGATCCGCAACAGACTGCAACGCAAAAAAGCTACACTGCCACAGCCGGAAACCGCCGAAACCATTCGCATCATAACCGAGGCGTTGCGAGAAACTCTCCGTGAGGAAGAGCTGTCATCCCAAGGGAGACCCCCCCCTCCCCGACTGGCCCATTTGGCACTCCGACAAGGCGTTCTGGCAATCTGCGCGGAGGCGTTGATCAAGAAATATCCTGATGCTGAGTCAGAAATTCGTGTTCTAGCCCGATCGCAGGCGTTCGAAGCAGAAAACAACCGCAAATTCATAGCAGAAGCAATTCGTGCACTATCGGCTGCCGGAATAGATACTCTAATAGTCAAAGGCCCAGCCACCGGCGCGCTCGCATATTCGAGCCCCGCTCTTCGTCCGTACGATGACGTCGACCTCCTGCTATCCGGTGAAAAGCGTCGGCGTGCCCCCGCGGTACTTGAGAGCCTCGGCTGGCGCAATATCCGCAACGGGCCGAAGCTTGCAAGGTCACACCTACTTCGCACCACAGAGGACATTGCATTCGTACACCCGAATTGCACAGTCGGCGTTGACATTGTGCACCCTGAAGGAATACTATGCGATGCCGCTCCACGCTCCGGTAGTCGAATCGAATTCGAAGTCCACGACGCTCTTGCATTTGCGCCCTCTAAAACGGAACACTTTCTCTACTGTGCGGCTCATGGCGCCAAACACGGATTTTCACGTCTGATCTGGCTGGCAGACATGGACCGACTAGCCTCTTCTTTCACGTCTTCAGACTGGGCGGTAGTGGTCGCACTTGCGAAAGAGCGCCGCCTAACACGAGTGCTTGCGCTTGCCTGCGCCATGGCGGAAGAGATGTTAGGCATGCCGCAACCACCTGAAGCGCAAGGACGTTGGCGCGGCAGTGCGTGGCTCGAAGGGAAAGTAAGGGCATGCCGTGACCGTGGGGCAGAAATTTCAGAGACCTGGCGGTGGTGGCCAGGTCTTCTCGATACTTCGTGGCAGCGTATCAGAAACTCCGTACGCTGGCTTTTCGTGCCAACTGGAGTCGACCTGCGAGCTTGTTTGCTCCCCCTGTGGGCACACGGCGCATATTATATTCTGCGTCCTGTGCGCCTTATGATCCGTCTATTAACACGCTCCGGCATGCCCGAACATGAATGGCTAGATGATCCCCAAAACGATACCGAAGAAATATAAGAGCTCGGATTTTCGTTGTCTGCTCGAACTTCGAATTAGCTCAGACGACAATAGAAATTGCGTACCGTTAACAAAGAAGGTTTTCTGATGTATTCACCCACTCTGCAAAATACTCGGCGGCAGACGATGATTTCTGGAATGAGAAATTAAACGCAGGCACTGAGGACAGAAGGTCATCAAGGGCATTTATACCCCGGTCGGATAGTTCTTTGTTTTGCCAATCTACTGAAATCAACGGCAACATGCGCGGCAATGCTTCCGCTGATGTTATTTGACGGATATTATTTTCTTTGGATTGTTCCAAAAAAACAAGCCCCGCCAGTGGAGCCGTGCGACGGCGTGAGATTTCAGCCGAACTGAACCAGGGAGTCCCAGACATGATCCATCCACCTTCAACAGGACGGCATGACACACGTTCATCACAAACCACACTTTCTGGAAGATACTCTTCAAGCAATCCAGAGAACGTGCTTTTACCTATGCCAGATTCTCCTAAGAAAAGAAACCCTTTACCTGAAATCTCCGCACCCGCCGAATGAATCAAAAGCCCGCCGCGTAGCAACAGACAGAGCAGAGCGACGTTGAACCACAACGATCGCGGCGGCGCCTCAGATGAATCCACACCCAATAAATGGCGCACTGTGCCGCGTTCGCCATTCACCTCCATCCATGGGAATGCAGACTCGCCGGGTTGCCGTTGAAGCACGGAAAAAGGAGACACGTAAAAGACACTCGGAATGGAGTCGCCGACAGCTCCTGCACCGCATACTTCGCAAGACTTCGGCAAAATCCGAAATCCCGTCATAAATTCAATCCAGCCGGCTTCCAATCCGTCAATAGAACTGCCCGCGGACATCCCGATGGCCAAGAGACGTCGGTCAATAAGCGCAACCGCCAAGGTCGCACTCGTAAGTAGCGGCAGGGTTTGTGGAGTTGTGGCAGCCGCTTCCGAGAACCTCCCGTGGGCGTACCTTGACGCCTTTCAGAACAGGTTTAGCGTATGGCTTTTTGTTTTTTTGCTTGTTTTGTTTTTTCATTGTCGTTATTTCCACTTGTTCTTTAAATCCCGCGTCTCTGAGGATTCAACCACTAGGTCGCGCCGGAGCGAAGATCAAATCGTAAATTTGGTATTATGCCTTTTTTCCCGTTCTTTTGCAAGAGCGCATCGGTATTGCGACACGCCAAGTTCATCTCCGGAGTCCAGCCGAGCGGCTGGTGGGCAGTTCTGGCAGAACGGGAACGCCGAACAGCCGGAGCAAACGTGGTTTTCAGGAAACGGGTGCCGCTCCATATCTTCTTTAAGCCGCATCCAAGCCTCGCCAACAGACGATCCTCTCAGCGCCTGTGAGATGTGGCTGGCGGTGAGACACGGATGCAGGTTCCCCCAAGGCGACAAGTACGCCGATCTTTCTGCCGCGCCGCAGGAGTAAAGCTTGTTTCGTTTGAAGGTCGCCAGGCGCTTTTTCTCATGCTCCCATGCACCGGGATCAGACCCGCCGTAGTTCTCCTCTATTTCAGCGAGCAGCTCCGGCGGAACACGTAGTGAAGCCATGTCGATATGTCCCATGAACGCTCCCATCAACTGGCCATCCAGGCGGAAACTGCCGTCGCCGAGCGTGGATGCCAAACGCTTGATGGCACCGATTTGACCGGCGTTCCCACGCATGACGATAGTCTTGATCCGCACCCGCAACCCCGCTTTTTCCAATGTGCGGATACCTGCAATTGCCGCATCGAAACTGCCAGGACTGCGCATCATCGCATCGTGCGTCTCGGCGTCCGCCCCGAGGATCGTGACCTCTATCCAATCCGGCGGCATATCCTTGAGAAAAGCGGCTTTGCGTTCGTCAACAAGCGTGGCGTTCGTGAAGAGCATGCGTCGGATTCCCTCCTCCGCGATTGCCGCCCAGATTTCCTCGAAGTCGCTCCTCAAAAATGGCTCCCCGCCTGTGACTGTGCAGTTGAGGCATCCGGATTTCGCAAACTGCCCGAAGAACTTGCGGATTTCTGGAACAGTCAACTCGGGAGGCGCACCCTCGCAGGCGCCCTCGGCATAACAATGCACACAGGCGACATTGCATCGGTACGTCACGGCGTACATGATGGAGGAAAGCTCGCCGCTTGCCGAGATTCCCGGGATCAGCCTTTCGAAGAACTCGTCTGAATCGATCCTGATCAAAGAACATCCTCCACCACTGCCAGCCCTTGTTCGATCAAATCCCCGACTAGCTCCGCGAGGTCGCCCTCGACATCGTGCTCTTCGCGCACTTCGAATTCCTCGCATACGGCGTCAATGAGTTCCTTGAGCGTTTTCGCCTCCGAAAGTGAATCCCATACCTTAGCCCCAACTTCGTCGAGGATGTAGAGCAATTCGGCGTCGAGCGTCTTGCCGGAGCGAATCGGCACTAGCAGATGCTCCCCGGCCACATGGCGCAGCACGGCGTCAGACGTTCGCTTGTAGCGTCGCGGTTTTTCAGTCTCGTGAGTGCTGCCGTTTTGTGTGTTATTTATTTTCATGCCTTGGTGCATTCCTAGCGCAAGATGATTGCTGTCCCCGTCCACGCGGGTCGGAGATCCATCGCGGGGTCTCCGAGCAGCAATGTCGTTGATATAAGCCACTGCGTGTTGCCGTGCTCGCGCAGAGCCGAGAGGCCGTCAAGGACAGCCTCCCCTATATGACGCCGTTCCCCGACGGCTTCGGCGAACGCGTCGGCGATGACGCCTCCCTGAACTTCGTAAGAGATGGACGTTGGCGCCAACACCGCCGCCATTCCGCCCTCGGTATCGTACAACAGACGGGCGCCGAGGTAAGCGTGCAACGTCTGGGCTTGAGTCAGGTAAGGCTTGAACATTTCGTTCAGACCGCATGTCGTCCCGATCATAATGCCCGCCCTGCTTTTGTTATTCAGGGTGGCAACTTCTTCGGGTTTCAGATAGGCCACGGGCTCGTCCCCGATTATGCCCGTGTTGGCATGGCCAAAATACCCGGTGAGCCATACCCCGGAATTAAGTCTGGGGAACCATGCGTTTCGGATGTGTTGGCGGCGGCGCATTGGGTGCTTATAGCTTTACGGTGAATGAAGGCACCATCGACGCTGTTCTGACGGATGTAAAGGTACCTAACGCCAGTAATCTCTCCGACTCCATCAACCTCTTTAAACACACGGCTGGAACGGTCATACTGACAGCCGACAACACATATAGCGGCGTCACATTCGTCAAGGAGGGCACGCTCAAAGTAAATGGTTCACTTGACAGCGCCGTAATTGTTGAGACCGGCGGCACTCTCTGCGGTACAGGCACACTGAACCGCACGGTGAACGTGGAAGGCGGCATTTTCACCCCTGGTATTGAAGACACAGAAATCGGCATGATTACACTAAATCGATTTCTGCGAATTGCTGACAACGGCGTACTGAAAATTAGAATTGACGGAAGTGGCTCAGACATAGTTAAAATGACGCATCCGCAAACCCGTATACTTCTACAAGATGCTGAACTCGACCTTGCAATACTGGAGGGAGGAATTCACATGCTTGCATCTGGTGTCACTCTTGTAGACAACCAGGGTACAAATCCTGTCGAAGGTGCATTTGCCGGTTTCCCTGAAGGTCGACCGGTTGACATCGGCAACGGGCGCTTCGTCGCTATCACCTATGAAGGCGGTAATGGGAACGATATTGTTGCAACACTGCAAAACAGGGGTTCTGTCTTTATCGTTCGATAAATTTCCAAATCTTGAGTCTTGTCCATATTCACTTATCACGATAAGTGAATATGGGTTGCCCGCATTTCTTCAGCAATAGGCACATACAGAAATGAGTTAAGCAGTCTGATCTGGCAGTGCAACTGTTTTGTCCGTAAATTATTTAAGCGGGTCGTGCTGATGTCTTCTTTATATATTCTTCACGTTAAGGTTCACCTTTCCTGTCTCCCATTCATTACAGATCTCTGAACACGGTGAACCCCTCGGGCAAATTCTCTTCCACCATACTGAGAGATTACTTTGTGTTTTGGCATATTTCTCCACCCAAGTTTGAGGAGGCGCTGATTGCGCTCCTTCCAAATCAATGGCACTGGAGATTTGCCAAAACGCTTTTTTGCTGGAGTCACCGCCATCACAGTTGATTACTCCGGCGGGATCCAAGTCTCTACACTATTTGTATATATGTATTTCCAGTTAAACCTGCGCTTCATGATATTTCCAAGGGAGTTTCTCTGAGATGGAGTTAAAAGGGTATCTTCAAGTTTTTCTGCCAGACTCTCTTCCGGTTCCAAAGCGTATACCCAAATTAATTCCCTGCTAGCATCTAACTTGACGCGCCAGGAATCGTGCCGCGACACCTCTCGATCTGTATCCCGAAGTACCTTATAGTAGTTTGTCGGGTTAGGATTTACCCTAATGCAATCCCACAAGTTAGTTGCAAAAGAATGAAGCAGCCCGTTGT
>JAAZFF010000348.1 GCA_012511845.1 Lentisphaerota bacterium | reverse complement strand
CGTTTGCACCCCATAGCCAAGTCTTTACCGCCTCTCAAGCTAAAATCTCTGCGCTTTTAAGACTGCTTGACCTTCTTACAAAGCTTCAGGAAACTCATTCCGGTTTTCTTAAAACAGTTACAAATATTCGAGCTGAAATATTTATGATTGAATACCATGCAGGAAAAAACTTCGGCTCCCGCACACTTGCTCGCATTAAAGTAAAACACCATTTTAAAAAAGGTATCAGATTTTTTCTATTACTACCGGACAATCGCATTTTACCTAACGAACGGTGCGCTTCCATCTCTTCCGGTGTAGCATCAACACCAGCAAGCATCAGTATCTGCTCTAAGATTTGTTTGCGATAATCGTTACGTTTTTCATCATTTTTCGGATGAGAAGTATTGTCTGAATGTGCCCTCCACCCTACTAGGTCTTGAGGCAAATTTGCAAACCTCAGTCCCTTTTCTATCATCTTTACAAAAAGGTTGAAATCCTGCATAAAAATAAAGTCGGAATTATACCGCAATTTATATTTTTCCAGGGTAGATGAACGATAAATTACTGACGTATGCAAAAAAGGACTGCTACACATTAAAAGCCACCACCTGATTTTATTGTTGTGTAAAGGTCGTTTTAATTGCTCTGAAATATTTCCAAATCGATGACCACATGTACCGCAGACATCTACATCACTATTACGATTAAGGAAACGTAATTGCAATTCAAATCGCCTTGGATGGGAGGTGTCATCGGCATCAACTTGTGCGATAAAATCACCACTTGCCATATCAATTGCACGATTGAGAGAAAAAGGCTTGCCCATTCTTTCTTTATTCTCAAGTATGGTAATCGGAAGTTTTTCTGACCATTGCTTTACAATATCGAGCGTATTATCTGTTGAAGCATCTAAAACTATTATGATTTCATCAGCTGGTCGTGTTTGATTAAAAAGATCTTCTAAACATTCACTGATGTAATCTTCGCAGTTGTGCACGGAGATTATGACTGACAGCTTCTGTTCAGACATGGTCATTCTCCAAAGCCTTATAGAACAACTTCTGATATGCGCGTGCGCAATCTAGTATATCAAACTTCAATTCTGTTTTAACCCGTGCAGCACCTCTGAGAGTCTCTTTTTCTGACGGGTTCATATTTATAAAAACTTCTATCTTCGATAAAAGATCATCAAGATTGCCTACTTCTGCCAAGAAGCCGTCAACACCATGCGAAATAATTTCCTCTGCACCTCCATTTTTAAAAGAAACAACCGGAGTACCACACGCCATTGCTTCTAGGACAGTAAGTGGAAACATCTCTATCAAAGATGGGAACAGAACAAGATCACATGCGGCGTAGACATCTGCCAGTTTTTTTTCTTCACGTATGAAATTCATATATCTGACTGAAGCCCTTGAAAAATTGAGAGGTGGTGAACCGACTGAAACAAATTCAATTTTGTCGCCATAAACAGTACGCAACCTGTCAACAGCGCTTTCAGCAAAGCCACCGCCCTTTAATGGGCTTGTATTAGCAGAAGTGCCAACCATGATATAGAGCTTAGAGTCGTCAAACTTCAGCTTTGCTCTGGCTCCCGCACGTAGTGAAGGTGAAAATATATTAAGAGGTACACCATTTGAAATAGTTTCGATCCGACTGCCTTTACACGCTTTGCTCTCTTTTGCCGCCAGTGCCTGAGCAGAGCCAACTGCTATGCCGGTTATCCCTGCATTCCATATCTGTTTGCGTTGTTCAAAGCCATATCTTGTTACATCATTCTTGTCGGAAGAACCGATTGCCGGGCATGAGCCACAGCCGTTCTGAAATCCGGTACATTGATATGCGAGGTGGCAGCCTCCTGTAAATGGGCTGAAGTCGTGCATAACCCAGAACAATGGAGTCGATATTTCGTGTATCTGCTGCGGAGTCATCAAGCAGTTGAAAAAATTCAAAAGAACAACATCAGGTTTTAGTCGTTTCAAAACTTTCGGCACCCATAGCCCTGAGTCGAAAAACATCATGCCATATGGAGGCTTTTCAGTATACTTTCTTACGTGTCGAGAATTGTATAAGTCAAGTCCCCGCCATGCAGCACGTGCCATAAGATTGGGGCGAATCAGCTGGATAACACCCGGTTCGTCTGTTGCATCAGCCAATACAAGCAAGTGTGCATCATGACCTAACTTGCGAAAGGCACGATGCAACCGGAGAGACTGCACAAATCCGCCTCCCCCACTGCACGACTGATTTATCTGGATAATCTTCATCGACATATATCAATTTATCAATTGCCGATGCTTCGTTAAAGCTTAAACTCCCCTGCAGTTGCAGAGGAGTTCCATTATTGCACGATTTAGCCGAGCATACGGAATAGCAGGCCCGCCGCAACTGCAGAGCCGATAACGCCGGAAACATTTGGTCCCATGGCATGCATCAGCAAGAAGTTGGTCGGATCATATTCAAGACCTACCCTGTTTGAAACTCTTGCTGCCATTGGAACGGCAGAAACTCCTGCCGATCCGATGAGAGGATTAATTTTTTCCTTACTGAACAAGTTCATAAGCCGCGCCATCAACACACCGGCTATCGTACCTACCGAAAAGGCAAAAAGCCCGAGCAGAATAATACCAAGTGTCTCCAACGTCATGAATTTTTCCGCTGCAAGCTTTGAACCAACAGCCAGGCCGAGGCATATTGTAACGATATTGACAAGCGCATTCTGCATTGTGTCAGACAAGCGATCTGTAACACCGCACTCACGCGCTATATTTCCGAACATCAAAGCACCGATCAGAGGCACAGCAGAAGGGAGAAGGAGTCCGCAAAGAATCAAGACAATAATTGGGAACATCACTTTCTCGATTTTCTTGACAGGACGTAACTGTTTCATTTTTATCTTGCGCTCTGCATCAGTTGTAAACAGACGCATCAAGGGCGGCTGAATAATCGGTACAAGTGCCATGTAGGAATATGCTGCCACGGCTATGGCTCCCAAAAGATCAGGTGCAAGCTTAGTTGTAAGCCAGATTGCCGTAGGTCCGTCAGCTCCCCCTATGATACCGATTGACGCTGCTTCCTGGAGTGGAAAATTCACGCCGGGAACAAAGTCATTTAAAACGAGAGCACCAAGCAACGCCGTAAATATTCCGAATTGCGCTGCAGCACCGAGAAGACAGGTTTTGGGATTGGCGATAAGAGGACCAAAATCCGTCATTGCACCAACGCCCATGAATATCAGAATCGGGAAAAGCCCTGAATCAACACCAAAGCTGAAAAGGTAGTACAGGAAGCCCCCAGCCTGCACCTGCCCTGCCGCATCAAGCATCTCAGGCAGCAAAACACCTCCAAAAGGAATGTTGGCAAGCAAGCCGCCAAAACCTATCGGGAGTAAAAGCAAAGGTTCAAATTCCTTTACTAATGCCAGATAGAGAAGAACAAGGCATACGATAACCATCAACAGCTGTCCTAATCCATACGGCATTCCTCCTAGAATTTCAACTGTTTCTCCAGGAACAACTGTACCGTCTTTTCTTGTATACCCCCCGGTAATCCACTCTGGAGCTTCTTTCTGGAAAAACCCGTATATACCGGTGTCTCGCCATACGTTACGAGCTTTGTCTAAAAGTTCTTCTACAGACAGGGCTTCACGGGCACCGTCTTTTTGTCCCCCTTGAACGCTGCTCTCAGAAACGCTGTGCGGATCAGTTTTATCAACTGCTTCCAAAGTACCTAAATCATCAGCCCTTGCTTTCATCATAAATGCTGAAGAAAGAAGCACTAACGCTAAAATTTTTCTAGTCATTTTTATCCCTTTTCTGAAATGCGTTGCTACGATATGCTTGCCAGGACAGTACCTGTATTGACTTTATCACCGGCATTAACTGCGAATTTCACAACTCCTTCTCCGGGGGATTTTACAGGAATCTCCATTTTCATTGCTTCCAGAACCAACAGTTCATCACCTTCAGATACTGAATCTCCATCATTGGCAATCAGACGTAGTACAAGACCTGGAGCGGGCGCCTCAACACTGTTGCCCTCTCCCGGAGACGATGTAGTTGCTGCAGGTGCGGGCTTTGCTTCAGCTGCAGGTGGTGCTGAAGCCTGCTCTATGCCATCTTTGATGCTGACGTTATACGTCTTTCCATCAACAACTGCTGAGTTGTCACCGAGAGAAACTCCGTAGGCTTTGCCATTGACAGTAACTGTAAAGTCTTTTCCATCAGACGAAGTTTCGTCAGATTTAGAACTTTTTCTGACACCATCAGGAGCTGTTTCAGGACTTTTAATAAAAGCGATTCCTTTTTCCAGGCATGAGGCTGCAATAAAGACATTCTCATCTGTAAGAGGCAAATCTGCTTCTTTCAGCATCTCCTCAGCTGCTTTACGTCCTTTTTTCGGATCTGCATCATTTATTTCAAGCACGGTCTTGGTGGTAGGCTCCAATTCGAGCTGCTCTGAAGCTATTTTTACGATTTCCGGGTCCGGCTCAACTGGTGTACGCCCGAAATATCCCAAAACCATTCTGCCATAACCGGGGGCAATCTTTTTCCATTTGCCAAACATTACGTTGTTCATTGCCTGTTGCACATAAAACTGCGATACGGGAGTTACAGATGTACCAAAACCACCGAGACGCACTGCATCGTACATTTCTGCAATCATGTCATCGTATTTATCCATCATGTCGTTATCACGCAACATTTGCGTATTGGCAGTCAAAGCACCACCTGGCATGGGGGACCAAATAATTTCAGGGCTTGATGCCATAGCCTCGGGCGGTATGAAATAATCTGCCATTGCATCTTTGAAAACTGCCTCTGCTTTTCGCAATTTCTCGATATCAATATCAATCTCAAATTCACTGCTGCGCAGAGCGTGCCAAAGTGTAATGATATCAGGCTGGCAAGTTCCGCCGGATACAGGAGCCATCGAGCAGTCAAGCCCGTCCGCCCCTCCTTCGAGTGCTGCCAGATAGCTCGATATGCCGTTCCCTGCTGTTTCATGGGAATGGAAATGCACGTGTACATCATCACTGAGGAGAGCTCGTGCTCTTTTAATAATTTCGTACACACTGCGGGGAGGAGTTGTACCGGAAGCATCCTTGAAACAAATACGATCAAAGGGAATTTTCGAATCAATAATTCCTTTCAGAGTGTTTTCATAAAACTCAGGTGTATGAGCTCCACGACTTTCCACTCCTGGAGGCAAGCCCATAAGGGTTATGGCAATTTCATGTTTTAAACCGGCATCATGTATACATTGCCCAGACCACCTCAGGTTTTCAACATCATTTAAGGCGTCAAAATTTCGTATAGAACTTATACCATGCTTTTTAAACATTTCCGCATGAAGCTTTATAATATCAGACGGCTGAGAATCAAGACCGACGACGTTTACACCGCGTGAAAGAGTTTGAAGATCAGCATCCGGACATGTTTCACGGAAAAGGTCCATCACATCAAAGGCATCCTCCCGGCAATAAAAGTAGCAAGCCTGAAATCGCGCTCCACCTCCGGCCTCAAACCAGCGTATACCTGCATCATATGCAGCCTTCACAGCCGGCATAAAGTCTTTTGAATAAACTCTTGCACCGTAAACCGATTGAAAACCATCGCGAAACGCTGTGCACATAACCTTTACTTGTTTCTTAGCCATTATTAGTGTTCCTCTTTGTTAGTATATAAATCAACTTTCTGCGAGCTCATGAAAGATTGCTCATAAACTCCTTGTCTAAATAATAATATGAAGCTTACCTGTTAGCCTTTTTGGCTGCAACAGCTATCGCTATGGCAATCTCAACATCACTTGAAGTACCCGCAGTTCCAGAGGGCTTTGCTGCAGCTATTTCGGGATCCGGCAAGAGATAGCTGAAGTTTGGGATAATCTTCGAAGCAACTTCCATAACTTTGTAAAGAAACAGCAGGAAAAAAAATACGACTACCATTCCTACTGACATCAAAATCAAGCCCTGTGCAAACAAACCCATAATTTAACCTTTCATTAACCGCAACGAATAACAATTGCCGGTTAACTTTACTGAAATTCAAGGGGAAATTCAAGTGCTATTTTGAATCAATTGTACAAATTTGAAATGTTGACTTACAACCGATCCAAGCAGCGCGGGCAGTGGACAGTTTTCTCATGAGCGGCAGACTGTAAAACAGGCATTCCTGCTAGTCTGTGTTTGTCCCTGATGCTGCTTAGAAGGTAGGACGATGACCTCCCGGCTTCGAGTCCTACGTCCGTCTTCGAACCCTACGCCGAGGCAAGCCGGGTGCGTCGCAAAACCGGACCGCTCTGAGAGCCGTCCCTACCTTGTTCAGCAAGTGCATGTCGAATGAATCGGAAGAATCGATGGGACTGAGATGGATGGACTTATGTACCGGGGAAGCTCATCAGAGGCAAAATGGAGGGCGAATGGCCTCATGAGCCGCAGACTATAGCACGAGCATTCCTGTCCGTCCATAGTCTGCACCAATCAGATTGTTCGTCCTATAGCCTCGGCTACAGTACGCATTTTCTTCATCAGTGCGCTGAAGACATCGGGAGTAAGCGACTGCATTCCATCTGACATCGCATTAGCCGGATCATTGTGCACTTCTATTTCAAGCCCGTCAGCACCTGCTGCTATGGCTGCAAGAGATAACGGCTCCACAAGAGAAGCAAGACCGCTGGCATGAGAGGGATCTACGAAAACCGGCAGGTGCGTAAGCGACTTCAAAACGGGAACAGCACTGATATCAAGTGTATTGCGGGTGGATGTTTCAAAAGTGCGTATTCCGCGTTCGCAGAGTATGACGTTTTCGTTACCGCCCGACATGATGTATTCGGCAGACATCAGAAGTTCCTGTATGGAGTTTGAAAAGCCACGTTTCAGCAAAATCGGTTTTCTGATCGTGCCAAGCTCCTTAAGAAGCTCAAAGTTCTGCATATTACGGGCGCCGACCTGAAAAATATCAACGAAATCCATCATAAGATCTACCTGGAGTGGATTTGTAATTTCAGAAACAACGGGAAGCCCCGTTTCTTTATTCGCCTTTTTCAAATAAAGCAGACCTTCAGCCTTTAAGCCCTGGAAGGAATATGGAGAAGTCCGCGGTTTGAAAGCACCGCCGCGAAGCATAACTGCTCCCGAACCGCTCACCGATTCGGCAATGCTCATAATTTGCGACTCAGATTCAACGGCACATGGTCCGGCGCAGATTACAATTTTATCGGTACCGACTTTAACTTCACCGACTTCCACAATAGTGTTGTCGGGATGAAATTTCCGGTTAGCCCGCTTGAACGGTTCCTGAACTTTCAGTAGCTTGTCAACTTCAGGTATAACTTCAAGCTCTTCCAGCGGAATAAGGCTGGTATCGCCGACAAGACCGATAATGGTTGCCTCAGAACCGAAAATAGGTTGTGCCGAGACATCGAATTTTTTTGCAATAAGAGAAGATATTTCAGAAATTCTTTCTTCAGTTGTTCCTGTTTTAAGTACTAAAATCATTTTAAATCTCCAGAGAAGTTATTGTTGAATAAATATTGTCGACGACATCTTCCGGATCCGGTGAAGAATCGAATTCACAGTCGCAGAAATCGGAATATATCGGGGCACGTTCGTTATACAGTTTTTCTGTTTCTTCGCGTTTTGAGGCGAGTGGTCGCGAGGGGTTCCCTTCTATGCGTTCCCACAATACATCAAACGGTGCGCTGAGGTGCAATACGAGAGTATTAGATTCACGGATCATTTTTCTGTTTGTCGCCTGACATGGGAAACCGCCACCGGAAGCGATGACAGCTGCCCCATTGTGGCAGAGTACAGACTCTGCCACCGCAGTTTCGATAATCCGAAACTCGCTTTCACCTCTTTCAGCGAAAATCTGATTTATTTTTTTGCCGGATGTTTTTTCAATTTCGGAATCGAGATCAAGAAAAGCAATTTTCATCTTTTTTGCCAGAAGCTGGGCAATCGTTGTTTTCCCGGCTCCCATGAAACCTGTTACAAGCAGTTTCACAGAGAAGGATTTGTAAAGTTCTTCAAGCAGCTCCGGCAGGATGGCATTTTCGATCTGTTGGACATCGAAAGCAATATCAGGATTCCAGATCTGCTGTGCTTCTATTGCCTGACGCAGCAACATGCGCAAACCACCGACAGCCCTTCCTCCGTGTTTTTTAGCATTAAGGACGAAACGGGTGGGAGTGGGGTTATATATGGGATCAAACACTGTTAACCCCGGGACGAACAAGTTCTCTGTGCAAGGTAGATCATGGGCTTTGGGCCACATTCCCAATGGCGTGGCATTCAGAATGACATCCGGTTGATTTTTCGGGAGTTCCGGCAAAAGTCTTGCAGTTATTTTTGCCTCAACTGCATCAAAAGATGAGTTTATGTGGTTCAAGAGTTTTTCCAGCGATGTTTTTGATCTGGTAATTATTTCCAGAGATTTTGCACCATCCTGCAGAGCTGTTGCTGCCATCATGTGCGCAGAACCTCCCGAACCCAGTATAAGTATATTTTTACCGGCCAGCTCTATCCCTGCCGATTTAAATCCGGAAACATCTGTATTATATCCCCTTTTTTTGTAAACGGTGTTAACAGCACCGCAAAGACGTGCAGTTTCATCAAGGGATTCCATGTATGGAAAAACGTTCGTCTTGTGAGGTATTGTGGCATTGAATCCATCAAGATCGTTCAAAAGCCCCGGTATGAATCGAGGGAGCTCAGCTACGGGAATATCGTACATCTCGTATTGACCGTCAATTCCGGCGAACTCCATAATTCTATTATGAATCGGCGGCGACAAGCTATGGCCAAGGGGATGACCGATTAGTCCGAATCTTTTTTTCATTAACTTCTGCTATTTGGTGAAGTGCGGCGCGGAGCACGAAGACCTTCAGGTATTGAGGCTCTGAATTCAGACGCAGGCGTGAGATATTCACGGAGTTTTTCTTTATCGCCTTCTACCAATTTATCTTTAAGACGCTGTAACTTATTGATATATTCATCTATTGCATCTGTCAGATTTACGGAAGAAATGAAAATATCAGCCCAAAGTTCGGGAGAAGATGCCGCTATACGCGTAGTATCCTTAAAGCCTCCTCCGATCATTGCCCTTAAAATAGGGTCATGACTTTCCTCTGCCATTGCAGACAATGCAAAAGCTGCAAGGTGCGGAATATGTGATATAACTGCTACACGGCAGTCGTGGGCTACGGCGTCCATTGAAATCGGTGTAGCTCCGAGTGCTTCAATAAAATTCTTGTAAGCTGATATTTCTTCTTTTGAAAGTGTGCAATCCGAATTTCTGCACATTATGAAAATTGAATTTCTAAACAGTTCAGGATCTGCAGCAATGTAACCACTTCCCTCAGAGCCTGCCATGGGATGGCCTCCTATGAAATTCCCCATACCCCTCGCCGCCTCCATAATCGGTATTTTTACTGAAGCAACATCTGTTATGACTCCTATTCGCACATTTGCAAATTTTGGAATCATCTCGCAAGCTGCATGAGGTGGAATACAAACAAAGAGCAAATCGCATTTGTCGAAACGGAACTGAAAACCTATTGAATCGAGCTCTACTACTT
>JAAZFF010000347.1 GCA_012511845.1 Lentisphaerota bacterium | reverse complement strand
CAGGAGTAAAAGTTATCTTTCAGCTACTCATTAAAGTAATTTCTGAGCGGTAAGTCTGTTTTTGCGGATTAGAATGCTGAAGAGGCTCAAACCGACCTACATCAACCTGCCCTTCACCGGGCAGTCCATCTATTCTAAGCGAACTGTAATTTTCTGTATCGTGAAAATCTATGGATATTTCAGCCGTAATTTTTTGCCCTATGTAGTATGTATCGAGTTCAGGCATTACGTTAAATGTAACCGTTGGACCCTGAATACTTTCTGCCGTTACGCCGGAAACAAAGACAGCAAAAATTGCTACAGTAAAGAGAAATGTAACAAAGAGTCTTCTTTTCATTTCTGCTGTCCCTCCGCTGCTGAACCTGTTTCTATTTTACGAAGAGACGGCAAAGGAGCTTTTAACACATGTCTGCTTGCAAGTACACTGCTTCCAAAAACAGCAATACCGACAAGGGCTGACACTGCAAAAACCCGACCGGTTCGTCGCAAACCGGCTCTTGTAACCAGCAACCCAATCCAGAAAAACCACCACAACGAATATAGTACCTCGACCCGGAGAGAAACAGGCGTCCAATAATGCCAGAAAAGTGGAATTCTGTACCATGGCAGAGTTATTCTCTCATCCGGCAAAATTTCCTGGAACATGTTGTGCTCCTTTTTCATCTCAAGGTGCCTCGCCATACGCAAAGCGATAGCCAGATTGTTCTCTATTTCGGGAGATGTACCACCCAGTGCTTCGGCTCTTTTCAGGGCATCGACAGACTCATTCGGGCATCCTGCCAACATAAGCATTGTACCATAATTGTAAAGCAGCGGCACGTCTAGCACACCTTCATCAAGTAATTGGCGATACTTGAGCGCAGCATCCCTGAAATCCTCTTCGCTGCGGGCTGACGATGCCATGGAGTTAGCCTGCCGCCACGTAAACTCTTTACCGACATTCGACGCAAACACATCATGTGCAGGAAACAATAAAAGTAAAAATATAAGGGATAATTTAAGCGATGTCAGAATTTCCGCAATACGCTTCCTGTTTTTCCGTGCAACCTTTGACGGATCTACATCAGGGCTGAAACCGGCATTGAAAGTGTCCTGCAGGAGAGAATACAATTCTCCGACACTTTGTTTATCAGCTCCTGCTTTCTCCAACTCTCTTCTTATATCTTCCGGTGTAAAGCCCGACCCTGTAACACCAAACTTATCTCGCAACAGGATACCAACACCTTCCATGATATTCTGCGGACTTCGAGCGCTTGAAATACGTCTTATAGTGCGAGTGGACGCAGAGCGTTTACGAAAAGCCAGATTCATTCTTTTACGCCTTTGCCAAAGTGACTTGATTCCGTAAAAAACAAAATAAATGAGCGGCGGTATTGCAAGGTTTCTTGAAATCGCTAAATTTTCGATAGAATTCATTACCATTGTGCCATTTGAAACAACAGTAATTCCTGAAGGAGCCTCAGTTTTACCAAAACTCAAATTGATACTGCGTGTTTCGGCAGATCTACCGAAAATCAGATCGGGATCAAGTTCCTGAGAAGGATTCACACGAAGGGGAACTGGTGATGTTTCGACAGTTTCATATTCTTTTTTTTCACGATTATAGAAAGAAATCTCCACTGGTGGAACTTCAATAGTACCGCTAATCTGGGGTCGGATTTTATATATAAAACGACCTCCGGAACGTCCGATTTCCTCTGACACATCGCCATATTGTCGGAAGCGTTCAGCAAGTACAGGGTTTTTAAAAATATCGGGGGCGTGCATATTCGAGAGTGTTTGATCTCCCTCAACTTCTATTGTCAGAACAATGGGATCACCTACACTGCATCTTTGAGCATCCAAATTTGCGTGAACGTTTAAAAAAGTTCCATGTGAACCGATAAATGAATCGGGTCTTCCCGCCGAGGGAGGCGGCACCACTTTCAGGAGCACGCTTGAGGAAGAGGCAAATACAGACACAGGAACAGGTTCTCCACCATCTGTATCTGTGAATACAGTTCCCTTAAATCTCACAGGACGAAAGTTTGAATTACCCTCTTCAACAGATTCGTATGGTAGTTTCAGCGTGTACTTCCATGCCGGCTTGCCGTCAAGTTCTGCATTTTCTCTGGGGAAATAAAAATGTGCCGGTACAGGCTCAGCCATAAGAGAGTCTAAATCATCAAACATGGAGCCGAAGCCCGGGAAGAGACTTCCCCCGCCCGTACGCTTTCGAACTGAAAAATTATTTATTCTGAAAGTTCCCTCATTACCTCCCGGAGTCGAATACTTCTCCAAAAATCCGGCAATATCTCCATTGAACTTGCTGTTTCCAACTTCTTTCGTCAAAAATGGGATCTCAAGCCCCGGCGGAGTATAATTCTCCCCGGGCGATGCAGGGTTCAGAGACTCATATCTAGGGTCAGAAAGCTTACGGACAAGAATTTCAACTGTAACTTCAAATTGCTCTTCCACAAGAACATTATCTTTGTCCGAATAAATATTGATAGCCACATAAGGTTGTTCGCCCGGTCCGATAACTTCTACAATCGGGATTTCAGCAGTATGTGTTTTACCATTTGCTGTAACTTTTACAGTACCCATTGAAAATGTGCCCGCTTCGTGAGGCGTTACAGCATACTGCCAGCTTGTACGCATGACAGGAGTACCCATCTGGACCCCATTTACAATAAATCCCCCACTTGATTGTCTGGAAAATCTGGGATTTGAGATCGAATATCCGTCGGTAATATCAAACTCAGGCATCACATTATCGGCAAGAGTTCCATCAAGAACAACGCTCAGATTGAAAGAGTCACCCGCATAAATCTTTTGTACACTCGCAGAAACAGACAGCTTTACTTCCTGCGCCCCTGCTGACGATATAATTGCGGGAACAACAAAAAGAAGCATCATTCCACGTGCACACATTGACACTTTTTTTATTAATCCTTCAAAAATCATTATTAAAACTCCTCAACAATCAGGCTGAATATCAACAGATACATCAGCCCGAAAGACAGAGGCAGGATTTTACCACATCAAATCCTCTCTTACAACTTTGAATCTTTTATACTTCTGAACCTGTTACCGGCATCTATGATGAAGACGCTGACGCAAGCGCGAAATTCGGAAACTCAATTCCAAGCCAACGTCCCATATAAAACAGGCCCACCCCGATTACAAGTGCAACCACTGTATTTACAACAGTTGTCCAGAAGGCGGCCTTCCGGTCCATCGCGATGAGCGGGAACAGGGCATCACCATCTTGTGAAATAGCATTGGCAAGCAGAGCCGTAAATGGGAACATGCCTTTCAGATACAATGATACAAAGATAACCTGCGGACCGCATCCCGGTATAATCCCGACTGCCACACCGATCAGTACTGCTATTATCCCTGTTGACGTCAGCAACTGCTCTATAGCGGCATCGCCGCCTGCAAGGTGCGCCCCTATCTCATAAATAAGATAAGCTCCGAAAACCCATGTGCCGACAAAAGCCGTTTCTTTTGCATTATGAATAAAAGTCTCACGCAATGAATAAAGTTTATGCTCGACGTCTTCGTGAGACTGTGCTGTTATCAATCGCTTTGATGCAATCATGAAAAAGATTGTTACAGCTGTTCCGGCAAATCCTAAAATATAACCAAGATTTTTAATGCCTCCCATATCGTTTACATCTATACCGGTAAGGTCAACTATTCCGAGAACAAGACCTGCCAGCAGTATGATCCAGAAAACAATATACAGGTTATGAGTAATTTTATATCCCAGTTTACCTGTATCCAGCGGCTTATGATGGTGCAACAGCATATCGATTTCATCGCCCTCTTCATGACCGATATGCTTTAAACTGCATGAGCGGCATGGAGCAGGATTATCAGAATATATCTCATCGAGCATTGCCTCTGCTTCCTTATGATGCTTATCGAGTTCGGCTTTCGGAGACGAAGCCGTTTTCCGTCTCACCCATGCAT
>JAAZFF010000346.1 GCA_012511845.1 Lentisphaerota bacterium | reverse complement strand
GCTCATGCTTCAGATTCACCGGAAAATGCCATGCGTGAAATGCAGATTATAGACATTCTCGGCGACAACATGACTCCGTATATTGAAAAATATTGCAATGAATAAAACGCTTCAATACATTCAACCGTCAGCAACTCTGGCTGTTTCTGCAAAAGCAAAGGAACTTGCTGCTGAAGGCAAAATGGTTTGCAACTTCAGTGCGGGCGAACCTGATTTTGATACACCTGAGAACATCAAGGAAGCAGCTATAAAAGCACTGCGGGATGGGCAGACAAAATACACACCTGCCCAGGGGCTGCCTGAACTTTGCAAGGCGGTATCGGAGAAATTCGCAAAAGAAAACGGATTGGAATACGCTCCAAATTCGGTGATTATAGGCGGTGGCGGCAAGATGTCCCTGTCAATTGCATTCGCCGCATTGCTGAATCCCGGTGATGAAGTTATTATCCCCTCCCCTTACTGGTTGAGCTATCCTGAAATGGTACGTCTGGCAAACGGTGTACCTGTTTTTGTGCAGGGAGAAGAAACCAATTCTTTCAAAATAACACCGGAACTGCTGGAAGCTGCCATAACAAAAAAAACTGTTGCACTTATAATTAACAGCCCGTCGAACCCAACAGGGCTGGTTTACACAGATGAAGAGCTTGCCGCACTCGGTGAAGTTTGTTTAAAACACAATCTGAAAATTGTATCTGACGAAATTTACGAGCGTATGATTTATGATGACAAAAAACATGTCAGCATAGCTTCAATATCACCTGAACTTTATAAAAACACGCTTACTGTAAACGGTGTATCTAAAGCTCAGGCAATGACAGGATGGCGAATTGGCTATGCAGCCGGTCCAACTGACTGGATAAAGGCGATGACTACTGTTCAAAGTCATCTTGCCTCTGCACCTGCAACATTCGCCCAATGGGGAGCTATAGAAGCATTGCGAACACCGGAGCATATCATCAAACCGATGCTGGACGCATTTGAAGCCAGAAACAAACGGATTTATGAGCTTATTAGCGAAATCGACGGGATTACGTGCGACCGCCCAATGGGAGCATTTTACATTTTCCCCAATATTTCCTTTTTCGGAATGGACTCACTTACCTTCGCTAAAAAACTCATCAGCGAGAAACATGTTGCCACAGTTCCCGGAATTCCCTTCGGCGCTGATGAGAATATACGTTTGAGCTATGCTTGCTGCATTGAAGAAATTGAAGAAGGAATATCGCGGATAAAGGACTTCTGCAAAAGCATTTAAGTGAGCACGACAAGCAGCACGGTAAGCCGGAGCACGGCAAGCCGGGCAGTGGTCAGTGGGCAGTGTGCAGTGGACAGTTTTCTCATGAGCCGCAGACTGTAGCACGGACATTCTTGTCTGTGCCCACCTGCAGAGCGCTGGGACCGCGAGGCTCCGTACTCGCATCACGGCTGCCGAGCGCCTGCTCGGGTTTGCTTGCGTGATGGCATAATCGTTCCCGTTCCCGTACTCGTGCACGATTTAACCTTCGCATTCACATCATCGTGTACGTATAACGTGTACCGCTACGCTGTGAACATGTCCGATCATCCGGCTTCGAATCCTACGCCGTGGCAAGCCGAAACCGCCGTTATTGCCTGGTAGCCTCGTCAGAACGGGTGGGACGAACAGGACAGACTGGACATACAGGAGCAGATCCGTGTTCGAGGTCAAAAAACAAAGATTTTGCAAAATCTGCTTTGGATATGATACAATTTTGATGTCAGTTCAGGTGACACCGAATATAAGGGAACCCATTTCCAATGGCTACATTCACCACCATCCCCCGATCCCGATTAATAGTATTGTTATCATTATCGTTATTGTGTGCTGTTTTCTCATGCGGAACGGAACTGGCTGGTGCATATATGGCAGAAATGATAGCAGGTGATATCAGGATGGCGTGGCTTTCAGATCCGCCTGCACCCACGGATGAAATACGTACGGGGTATCATGAACTTGAGGTAATCCCCGATGTATGACTACCTGCACCGCCGCATAGGAAAAACCATCCACCATCCACAATCTGCTGTCCACTCATACATCTACGACGGCTGGCAACCTGTGTTGGAGATTGTAGACTCTGCCACAGGAACCTCCACCAACTGTTACTACTGGGGCAAGGATGTCTCCGGCATGCCTCAAGGCGCAGGAGGAGTCGGCGGACTACTGGCAGTCAGCATTGACGGGCAATACTTTCTCCCATGCCTGGACGCTAATGGGGAACAAAAGAGTGCAAAGCCCAAGCGTCAGCGCAGGGCGACCGCGATTTTGAGGCCGACTCAAAGAGTCGGAGCGAGAAGCCGCTTGCGGCGACGGAGCGCCAACATCACGGCATACATAGATGAGTTCGGAACAGTTGTCGCCTCCTATGAGTACGATGCCTTCGGCGATACTATCGCTCAAACAGGTTCTCATGCTGATATTTTCCGCTTCCGTTTCAGCACCAAGTACCATGATTCTGAAACCGGATTTTACTACTACGGCCGTCGTTTTTATGATCCGCCCTGGAGCCGCTGGCTCAACCGCGACCCTATCGAAGAAGACGGCGGGCTGAATCTCTACGCGTTCTGCGGAAATGATTGTGTGAATGGAGTAGATCCGTGGGGGCTTTGGAGAGCTCCACGTAAAGATGATTTCTATGGAAATTATTTGCAAAACCTTTATGGCAAGACTAGACGAGTTTACAGATATGAATCTGGGGACACTCTTGAAGGTCTGGCAAAAAAAGTAAAGCTAGGCGTTGACGATATCGCTGCATGGGCGAGATTCAATACAAATCACTCCGCAGAAACAACACAAATGTTAATATCCACGGAAGATTGGAGAAAGTTCTGCTACGTGTCAGTACCAAACGTCTGGATTGATGCAGACCTTCTGCGTGGAGGAGGTCCATACTCAAGGTTTGTAAATCTTGGAGGGACAATCGGTTCTTTTATTGGGACAGACTTGTTTGTATCTGGTAAGCGAGAAGTGGTAAAGGTTAAAACTATTTCAGGACTTGTTTCGGCACTGCAGAAACATTCTGGTGACATTTGGGGAATGACGGTTTATGGGCACGGAGGACCCGATGGAACTTTAGCGCAATCGGGCAAATTGAATTATTCAGACTTGAATGTTAAGTGGATAAATCAAGCAGATTTAATAGCGCTCATTTCTCTAAACAATTATAAGTTGTCATCAATAAACATGATGCAGTGTTATAGCGGAATATCTTTGGGCACCTACAACGGTAAACCATGCAATTGGAGCGCTGAATGGAAGAAACACACGCTATCGTTCACTTATTATGAGAACGTCAATGTTTTAGGATTCGATATGGGATGGGATATTTGGCCATGGAATTGGTAACTGGAAAGAAATAAAATGAAATGCATATTACTTATACCTATGGTGTTGTTTTTCTGCCTGGCAGGTTGCTTCCAGACCTGTTCAATCAGTCCTGAAGTGTCAGACAGTCTGTATTTCTCAAGACAACTGCTGGAACAGTATTGTCCATCCAGCAGGTTTGTTGTATTGGAATTGCAGATTTCAAGCAGATTTCCAGATAAAGAGAAACTTGTTAACGGTAAACACGCATTAATTATGCGCGATGATATGACGGATTGCTGGGCTGTAAAAGACATTACACGTTCTTATGACGAGTCAGAGAAGAACCTTGATTCATGCTGGGTTTTGATTGATCCTATAAATAGCGATTTTCAGCAGAAGCTTCCATTGAGTGCCGGCGATGCTAGAATTGCGGAGTTTGAGGAATCTGTTTTTAGTCAACCGCTCGCTGCGTTAGGAACTACCAATGTGGTTGATCTTGGGCAAGTGTTTGCCGGAATCGAAAATTGTCATGCCGTTTTTATTGCTGGAAAAACAAAATTCCAAGTTTTTGGGAAAACCAACAACACGGTCGAAGCTTACTCTTACCGAAATGCTTTAAAATATGGTGAAGCATCGTCATCCCATACTCGCTGCATTGCCGCAGATGACGATTTCCTAAATTTGCTGAAACGGTTAAAACATTATGAAAACTGAAACAAAAAAAATAATTCATGAAGCATTTTTCTCTTCGAAACCAAAGGACAAATTTTCAAAACTGATTCGCCAACTGGTTCTTTTTCTGATATTTGCCCCCGCAACTGTTTTCATAACCATAGACATCGCATCCCGCCTGAAGAGAGATATGATGCACCGTTCTTTCATTAATCAAAGGAACGTCATGGCACATGCAGCACAACAGATCGTATGGTGTCACCTATCCAATAAAGAACTGTCAATTCAAGATCAAATACACAATATGGGACAAGGCGTAAGCGCAAGAAAACAAAACTGGAAGGATGCTTGGGAGCAACTGATGATTTTAGAACACTCCGCTGATGGTGAAAGGTTGCGTATGATGTCTTACGGAAAAGACTGTGCACCAGGTGGCAAAAAACTAAATTCTGATTGGGTTATAGATTTCGATTTTTCTGGTCCTGTGACTGTGTCCGTGGCTGAGGCACCCGATAATCAGGCATGGCATTTGGGACATAAATTGCTTTTAGAACTTAGTGCCACCGGGTTGGAGTGGATTGAGACATATCCAGAAGGCTTAATAGACCAAAGTTCATTGGTTCTTCTACAGCTAAAAACACGACCATCCAATATGGAGATGGAAATGATGCAAAATGAAACTCTTTAAAATGGCTTTTGACAACTCCTTCTACGAGTCTCTCGGGCACATCGCAATGGAACACGACGCCAAAAACCATTCGTCGTACGTCTCCAACACCAACTGGTATGCATGGAACACATACGGCAGGCAATCTTGGATAAAGCACAGCAAAACTATCCACCATCCACAATCTGCTGTTCACTCTTATATCTACGACGGCTGGAATCTTGCCCACGAGACTATTGAAGTCGCTGGCGGGGCTATG